>JAHJTR010000202.1 GCA_018829865.1 Patescibacteria group bacterium
AGAATATGTTCTGAATTTGAGAGGCGCTGTGATAGATTACTTGCTGTGCCTAAGAAGGTTTGTGGTATTGAGGAGATGGCTCAACGTGGTTACAAGGTTCCTGAATACAGAATATATATGCCTGCTGATGCTTTTTATAATGGAAAAGGGGTTGAGAGAGAAAAAAGTGATTTGATGTTGCAGCAAATCCTTGTGGCAGCTAAAGCTAAGGGTTTGGATGAAATTGTTTTGTTGATTAGATCTGCTCACCCTATGGAGTCGATGTTTCCAAGTGGTACATTTGATTCTTTAGAAATTACTGTGTCGACGGATATTTCTGTCGAGGAGTTGCAGCAATGTATTGCTCGCGAAAGGCGGAAAATAATTGAATTTGCGTGTCCTGTACAAAATTTAACTGTTGCAAGATCTATTGCTGAGAACCAATTATTGAGGGATTTTTGTCCGGAAGATATGGGGGTTTTGGTTAATGAGAAATTAAAAGGAACGCTTTTTATGATTTATCCGATTGGAGAAAATGGTTATTCTGTTAGAACACTTGATGGTAAAAAAAATGTGCTGGAATTGGATATAATTCATGGCGTACGTAAGGAGGAGGAGATAGCAGCATATTTTGAGAAAATAAAGGGTTTAGAGGGATTAGAAGAATTGGATCTGAGTGTTTTTGAGTCAATGATTAGAGATATCGAGGCTGAGATTGAATTTGGAGGATCTTGTGAGTTTGAGATAATTCTGTCTGTAAGAGAGGTGAATTTTGTTCAAGTAAAAGATGGAACAGCGGAACATAGTGAAGAAGAGGTGCCAGTTGTAATAACGGATGAAATGTTTAATAGTGGTGTTTCTTCATATTCGAAGATGATAAGGGGGTATGTTCGGGAAGAACAGTACTTTGTATCAGACTCAGTTGCTGCTGATCAATTGGTTGATGGGAAATTGATTGTAATAGATGAAGCTGTATGGGGAGTTGAATTAGATTTGCCAGATTATATTAGCGATTTTACACCGGATGATTGGGGTAAACTAACTGCGAAATGGCGGGAGGTTCTGGCTATGGCCGGAAAAGCTGAAAACATTGTTCTTGATATGAAAAATATGGTTTTTTCATATTTAATGTTTGAGACTTCTGATAAAAATTATGAATATATTTCTTTCTGTTTTAACAAATTGTGTAATAATGCAAGAATAATAATAGGGGGTAATAATGCTCAATCTGTGGGGGGTAAGAATGTACATACCTTGCTAGATAAGAGATTTTGTGGATCTATTTATGTTAGACATGGGGGTGATGAATATCGGGGGGATCCGCATCAGCGGTCATTCAGGACTGAAAAATTTGAGAGCTGGAAAACCGGTGATAACATTAGAGTGATGTTGAGATATGAGGAATGTATTCCAAGAGCATTTGCTAGTCTTATTGTTAATGCAGGTGATGAGTAAATGTCTTTGTTACCTTAAAAAAGTTGCTGCTTGGTGTTGTTTGATTACGATGATGAAGCAAACTTATTATTGGTAGTCCCAAGGAGAATCGAACTCCTGTTTTCAGGATGAAAACCTGATGTCCTAACCACTAGACGATGGGACCTTGAATGCCAGAGCAGTATATTATAAGAAATGTGTGTCTGTCAAAGGGTTTGATTGTTTTTTGAGTTGTCTGTTTCTTGTGAAATTTAGATTCTTATTTGGTAATGTGTTTTTTATTCCTATCGCTCACTTTTAATAAAAATGTTATAATTATCAAGTAAAATAAAAATAAAAATGGATATTCTAATAAATATTGCTGTTGTTCTTCTGAGCATATTTATCTTGCTGCTGGGCATAACTTTTTTGATGGGGGTTTTGTCGGCGGGTCCTTTTATTCCTACTACAGGCCGGGCGATTGAGAAATTTGCTTCTCTTATTACGCTTAATAAAAAGAGTCGGGTTTTTGATTTGGGGTGCGGTGATGGGCGGCTGCTGAGGTATATTGAGCGAAAATATGGTGTAATTGGTGAAGGATATGAAATTGCGCCGCTGGTTTATTTGTGGGCTAAAATTTATAGTAAGCTGGTTGGTTCTAAAGTGAAAATTTATTGTCGTGACTTATTTAAAGCGGATCTTTCTAAGGCTGATGTGATTTTTCTTTATCTTGTGCCGTTTGTTCTTAAAAAGCTTGGTAAAAAGATGAATGCTGAGTGCAGGAAGGGGACTATTATTATTAGTGAGGGGTTTACTCTTCCTAATTTAAAATTGAAAAAACATATCCCTTTGAACAAAAAGAAAGGGCTGCCGTCGTTTTATATTTATGAAATTTAACCTATTTTTGTGATGATGGAATTTTATCGGAATTACAGTAATTTGATTGAGGCGATTATTATTATTGTTATCGCGATTCCGACTTTACTTGCGCTGCTTAGGGGGGCTCCTTTTGTGCCGACTCCTCATGCTAGGGTTAAAAAAATGCTTGCTTTGGCTAAGATTAAAAAGGGTGAAAAGGTTTATGATATAGGTTGTGGAGATGGAAGGTCTGTGTACTGGGCGGCAAAGATTTTTGGTGCGAATGCCGAAGGGATCGAGCTTTCGCCGCTTGTTTATTTGTGGGCGCGGATTCGGAAGTTTTTTTGGAGGAGTAAGGCTAAGATCACTTTTGCCAATCTTTGGTGGAAGAATTTTAGCGATGCGGATGTGATTGTTTTTTATTTGATGCCTAATTTGATGCCGAGGTTGGCTGCGAAATTTAAAAAAGAGCTTAAGCCGGGCACGCGGATTGTTTCTTATGCTTTTCAGGTGAAGGATTTGGAGTTGTTGCATAGAGAGAGGCGGGTGAGGAAGAGGGGTTTTGCGCCAATATGGGTGTATGAGATATAAAACGATTTATAAGGCGGCATCTACGGCGTTGAAATAAAAAAATAATCCTCACGTACTTGATGTACGCTGCGGTTATTTTTTTATTTCGCCTTGTATCTGCCACCTTCTAAATCGTTTTATGCTTTTGTTGTTTTTTATAGAACCGGCAAAGCCGGATTCTTTACAATTTAACCGTACTAACCGGAATCAACGCTAACCCCTCCACAATCTTAATCGTTAAACTGATAATAATATTTGTGGGGAGGAAGCAGAACTCTTTTATAAATGGGAGTATTAGGCTGACTACTGTGCTTGCCGCTCCTGCCATCATGCAAAAGGGGATTAGGGGTAAGATTAGCATGTTGGCTATTGGGGCTAGGATGCTGAATTCTTTGAAATTGATGATGGTGATGGGCATTGTGGCGATTTGGGCGGCTAGGGTGAGGCTGAGGTTTTCTTGGAGGCCGAAATTTTTTGGAACTTTTTTGAGGAGGTTTTGCATGTAGGGTGAAATGTAGATAATGCCTAGGGTTGAGGCGAAGGAGAGTTGGAAGCTGATGTCCCAGGTGATGATTAGGGGGTCTGCGAGGTACATGAAAACTGCGCTTAAAAGTATGGCGTTTAGTAGGTTTGGCTTGTAGCCTTTTTTGATGGCGTAGAGGTTGATTATGCCCATGATGCAGGCGCGCATGACCGGGGGCTCTGCGCCTACGAAAATTGTGAAGCAGACGAGGCCGATGATTGTGAGCCAGAAGCGGGGTTTGCGCGCCATGAAGCTGAGTGCTTGGTTGATTATGTTTACAATTAATGTGATGTTGTAGCCTGAAATTGCCAGAATGTGTGTGAGTCCGAGTTTTTTGAAATTTTCGCTCATTTCGGGCGGTAGGCTGGTGCGCGTGCCTGTGAGTAAGCCGATTAAGATGCTGCTGTTTGGGTCGGGTATGTTTTTTGAAATGTATTTTTCTAGAATTTCTTTTAGGCCGCTTAAACTTTTTTTGAGTGAGATTTTTTTTGAAGGGAGTGAGCTGACAAGTTCGGCTTTATAAAGCAAATAGTGGATATTGAACCTTTTTAGGTATTTTTGATAATCGAATTCTCCTGAGTTTTTGGGGAGCTCTAGGGTCCCTTGGATTTTTACCGGTTGATAAAGTTTTAATTCCACGTGGAATGGCAGAAATGCCAGAATTTTGGTTTCAGATGTTTTTATCGTGACTTGCGTGTTTTTTGGTCTTTTGGAGATTTTTTCCACTACTCCATCGATGGTTATATATTCACCGATTGTTTCGGGTTTGAAATAATCGGGGTTTGAGTTTGGGAGGTTTTTGACATAGAGATTGGTGCTTAAAAATAATCCAAGTAAGATGAAGATTAATTGTTTTAATTTATTACTTGGCCATTTGATGGGCAAAACTCCCAATAAAAAAATAATACTGCTGGTGAGTAATATTTTTGAAATACTTAGCGGAGAATTTTTTATCTTGAGTAAATCTGCAAAAAATGGTGCGGCAAGAAAACTGATTAGAAATGCTCGAAATAACTTATAGGCAGCCATATTTGTGCTCATTATATTGTTTTAAAATACCTGAAAAGTATTAAAAAAACCTAAAATCTCACTATCCTTAGGTGTTGATTTAATTTCTTGAAAGATGGCTTAATATCGCCTAAAATAGGTTTGCTCTTTAAATCTGTGTTTAATGAATTTTGAAGTAAATAAAGTTCGTGAAAATATTCCGGTGTTTGATCAGTCGGAAGGGCCGGATCAACATAACCCAAAAAAGACTGTTTTTTTGAATCTTGTAAAACGCCATAAACTGCTTTCTGCATTTTGCTCGTTGATTCTGTTTTTTAGTTTGGTTTTTGTTTTTTTGGGGGGATTAAGTAATCCTTCCGGAGCAATTAAGTCACTTGTATTTGCTGCCGGCAAAGAAATTGCGGTTGATGATAAGAATCATACAAATATTCTGCTTCTTGGTGTTGGAGGTGGCAAACATGATGGCGCCGATCTTACGGATACGATAATGATTGCCAGTTTGGATCATGATAATCGGGTTCTTTCATTTCTTTCCATCCCTCGAGATCTTTATTTTAAGACTGAACTGAGCGGTAAGAATAAAATTAATGCGGTTTATGATTCCGTGAAGGCTTCAACAGGTTCGTCTGATTATGCTCTTACTTATTTAAAGGATGAGATCGCTAAATCTTTTGGTGTCGATATCCATTATTATGCGAAAGTTGATTTTGCCGGATTTACTCAAATAATTGATGCTCTTGGAGGAATTAATGTGGAGGTTGAAAATGATATTTATGATCCTTACTATCCTAAAGATGGCACCATTGAATATGAGACTTTTTATATTAAAAAAGGGAGTCAGCAGCTTGATGGAGAGACTGCTCTTAAATATGTGAGAAGTAGGAAAACTACTTCCGATTTTGATCGATCTCTGCGTCAGCAACAAGTTATTACGGCGATTAAAGGAAAAGCTCTGAGCCTTGGAACTCTTACTAATCCGAAAAAAATTAGGGATCTTTATGATTCCATTTCAGATAATTATGAAACTAATATTTCGCTTCGTGAGATTATTTATTTAGCAAAACTTGCCGATAAATATAGTGATATTAAAGTAAAAATGCATGTGATGCATGATGATCCCAGTAGAGCCGGTGGATTTTTGTATACTCCGATGAGAGAGCTATATAATGGGATGTTTGTGCTTTTGCCGATGGGTGATAATTTTGATGTTATTAAGCAATATGCTGAAATTGTTTTGTATTATCCCGGATTGTTTGAAGATGGGGTGAGTTTGCAGATTTTGAATGGAACTAAAACGCCGGGGCAGGCGGCTACGGTCCGGATGCATTTGAAGCGCCTTGGTTTTTCTGTGCCTCGTTTTGGAAATGCGGATACTCAGGATAAAACAAAGACTGTGATTTATTTGCGCAATCCGCAAGTTGCGGAAGAAACTTTGAATTATTTGAGTGATTATCTTGGTGCTGAAATAAGTAGTGAAACTCCTACAATTTATAATGAAGAAGCTTACTTTAGTAGTGCTGATTTAATTATGGTTATTGGTGAGGATTTTGATAATGCTAGAATTAATGAATCGGAATAACCAATAATATCATGCGGCTTCAAAAATATTTGGCGATGTGTGGAGTGGCTTCTCGTAGAAGGGCTGAAGAGTTGATTTTGGATGGGCGGGTTGAGGTTAACGGCGTTGTTGCTGATGTTTTGGGGACAAAAGTTGATGAGGAGGTTGATGAG
>JAHJTR010000203.1 GCA_018829865.1 Patescibacteria group bacterium
AGTTTGGTGGAGGATTTAAGTCATCAGTTAGATAGGGTTGTTGTTATTGGTGCGAGCACCGGTGGTCCTTCTATATTGGAAAAGATTATTAATAATTTAAGTAGTGATATTAAAGTGGCTGTAGTGATTGCACAGCATATGCCGCAAGTCTTTGTGAAAACTTTTGTGGAATGGTTAAATAGAATGGCGGAAATTGAAGTTACACAGGCGTATCCTGATTGGGAATTAAAACCGGGTGTTGTGTATTTTGTTCCAGGGGATTGTAATATTAGATTCAAGAGGTTGAAAGTTGGTAATACTGAAAAAGTAGTTTTTGATTGTTTTAAGGATGAAGGATATAAAAAAGTTATTTATCCTTCAATTGATAAATTATTTATTTCAGCTGCTGAGCATTATGGTAAAGGAACCTTGGGAATCGTTTTGTCCGGAATGGGATTTGATGGTAGAGAGGGTGCGTGCGCAATTAAACGAGTTGATGGTAAGGTTATTATTCAGGATAAAGAAAGTTCGCTTATTTATGGCATGCCCGGTGAAGTTAAAAAGACCGGTTGTTTTGATGAGTCACTTACTCCTGAAGAAATAATTACAATTATTAATACTATAGGCAAAATATGAAAGACGATTTAATGCAATATATAGGTTTATTTGAAACAGAAGCGCGTGAGTATCTGCAGGATTTGAATATGGAATTGGTGAAAGCTGAAAAGAATCCCGATGATGCCGGTGTTTTATATAATTTAATGAGAATTTCTCATAATGTTAAAGGTATGTGTGCGACTATGGGATTAAATAAAATGACGGAATTGTGTCATGAAATGGAGAGTTATTTTGATGCTGCCAGAAAGGGTGAAATTAAGTTGGTTAAAGAAGTTAATGACCTTATTTTTAAGGGGATTGATGCTTTGGAAAATGGAGTAAAAATGGTTGTGGCATCTGAGCCTGAACCTGAAACGGCTGAGCTATCATCTAAATTGAATAAATTTTTAAAAGATAAAAAAGCTAATTCACAGGGGGATTTGAGTGCTCAAAATATCTTGGAGGAGAAAATGGGAGAAAAGGAAACTGCTTCCATTGAAAAAATTAAAGATATAAAAGTTAGCGTGAAGCGCCTTGATAAATTGATGAATTTAATGGAAGAGATGATTATTTTAAGAATGAGATTAGGTGATATGGTGAAGAATAAAAAATACGATAACTTAAGTTATGCTGCTCGGGATTTTGAGAAATTGTCCGATGAATTGCAGTATAATGTGATGCAATCCAGAATGGTGGAGGTTGGATATCTTTTTAATAGATTTCCGAGGATGGTGCGTGACTTGGCAGGCGAAGGGAATAAAGAGATTGAATTGATTATTGAGGGGGGAGATATTGAGCTTGATAGGAGTATTATAGATGAACTTGGGGAGCCGTTGGTTCATTTGATTAGAAATGCAATTGATCATGGTCTTGATAAAAAGGGTACCATTAAGATGGTTGCGAAGAGAGAAAGAAATAATATTGTGATTGAGATTAGTGATGATGGGAAAGGTATTGATGTTGAGAGTGTGAAGAGGATTGCTGTTCAAAAAGGGCTATTTGGTGAAGATGTTGTTGGTAAAATGAATGACAATGAAATAATGGAGTTGATTTTTGATCCAATGCTTAGTACTAAACAGCATGTTACTGATGTATCGGGGCGTGGAGTTGGGATGTCGGCGGTTAAGAAAAAAATTGAGGAACTTAATGGTGAAATTATTATTGAGTCGAAAAAAGGAGAGGGCACGACTTTTAAATTGGTATTACCTCTTACGATGGCAATTATAAGTTCGTTATTGGTGAGAGTTAGTGATGAGTTATTCGCGATTCCAGCTAATTATGTAAATAAAAGTCATAAATTTGCAAATGATCAGATTAAGAAAGTAGCTGATGAGAGGGTGGCGATTTGGGGAGATAATGATGTGGCTCTTTTGGATTTGGCTAAATATTTTGATATTGAAAAAAATGATAAGGAGAGAGATAAAAATGGGGTTTTGACGGTTATTGCGGAGCAAGCAGGTAATATTATGGGTTTGGTGGTGGATGAGGTTGTAAGAGAAGAAGAAATAATAGTGAAACCACTTTCATTGATGATTAGAGGTTCAAAAGCGTTTGCAGGTGTTGCTACATTGGGTGACGGTAAAGTGGTTTTGATTCTTGATGTTCCAAATTTAATTTAATAATAAATATATGTCTTTAAATCAAAAATTATCGTTGGAGGTAACTGAAAAGCTGAATCATATTTCAGAGGTTGCGGGCAGGAATGCTTCTGAGGCGTTATCAAAATTAACTGATCAAAAATTGGAAGTTGTAATTATGGGATTTGAAGTAGTTTCTATTGAGGATATTAATGATGTTTTAGATGCGGATGATGTAGTGACGGCGGTTTATTTGGAAATAAAAGGTGATTTGAATGGAGGGATTATTTTGGCTTTTCCCGAGAGATCATCACTGAGTCTTGTTGATATTTTGCTTAAAAAATCTGATGGAGAGACAGTATCAATTGATGATATGGCTAAGTCTGTGCTTAAAGAGACGGGGAATATATTGGCCGGTAATTATTTAGCTGCTTTGTCCAATTATTTGAAACTTAATGCTTTGGAATCGATTCCGGATATTACTTCTGATTCGGCTGAGTCAATTATGAATTCCTTGGCGATTGAAATTAGTCGTCATTCATTTGAGGCTTTGCTTTTTAAAATGAATTTTGTGGTTGATAAAGCAGTAATTAAAGGTCAAATGATTATATTTTTTGATTCTGATTCAGCTAAAAAAATGATTGATGCATTAAAATAATTTATAAAATGAAAGAGAAAGTATATTTAATTGGGATGGGAGAATATAAAATTGCGTCAAATCCAACAACGTTGGTGTCGTCGGGGATTGGTTCGTGTGTTGTGATTTGTTTATATGATAGAACAAAGAAAATTGGAGGGATGGCGCACGCTATGCTCCCTCAAACACCGGAGGATTATAAAATAGATGATGATGAGGAAGATGGTGCTCGTTATGTTGATAGGGCTGTGCAGTTGTTGGTTTCTAATATGAAGAGTTTGGGATGTGATAGTTCGAATATGATGGCAAAAATAGCCGGTGGGGCGAATATGTTTTCGACTTTGGGTACATATTCCAGAGAGATTGGTGAAAATAATGTGGAGATGACTAAAAAGATTCTGGCTGAGATGGGGATTAAATTGGTGGCTGAAAGTACGGGGGGAACGACTGGTCGAAGTGTTGAATTTAATCTGATTACTGGAGTTGTTTCAATAGTCACTAAATTATAAATATGCAATCAAAACTGTTAATTATTGAGGATGATCGGTTTATACATGAACTTTTTAATGAAAAGTTTGTTGGTTCGGGTATTGAGGTTTTTGTGACGGATAGAGGTAGTAGGGGATATGAGCTAGCAAAAAAAGAGCATCCGGATGTGATTTTGATTGATTTGATTTTGCCGGATATGGAGGGTGCTGAACTCATAAAAAAAATACGCGCCGATAAGGATTTGGAAGATGCGAAAATTATCGTGATTACTAATGTGAGTAATCAAAAGAAAGTTGATGAAGTGATGAAACTTGGGGTTCAGGAATACTATATTAAATCAAATGAGTCGTTTTTTGAAATCGTAGAGATGATTAAGACTTATTTTTCTGGAGCAAAGTAACCGGTATTTTAAAATACAATCCTATAATTCAAAGTGTTCTTCTTCTGAGTTTTTTGAGTGTTTGGCGAGGTAGTGGTTTTTATATTCCAATAAACTAAGGGCAGCAACTAATACTAGAAGTCCTATTGTGATTAGCAATACATCTGTGGCGTTATCTCTATTGATAATTATGTGACGGATTAAATCGGTTATTCCTATGTACAGAAAGAATCTTAAGGGAAAATGATAGTTTTGGAGGAAGTAGATTTTGATTGAGGCGATGACTTCTATGAATAATATTAGTTCGAAGGATTTTTCCAGAATTGTATGTAGAGAGACTTGTGCTGTGAATGCAGCTATAGCCATGAGATAGAAGTTTTGGAATATTAGTATCGAGAAAACAGTGGCGATGCCGACTAGGATGATGGTTGTTGGGATATGTAGGGCTTTTGCAATCAATCTTTGCCATTTGTTACCCTTGATGTTGTTCATATGTTTTTCGAAAAAGCAGTACTAGATAATTTGTTTGTTTAGTGTAGGAGTTTTGTGGTTTTTTGTCAAAAAAGGGCGGGGGTTTGAACTAGCCGGAGTGTTTTGGGTTATATTAAACATAAAGTTGGGGAATGTAATAAGATAGAGGCGCTAAACCTTTACTACATAACACATTCCCTATGAAAGATTACCAAAAAATCATGCGTAAGTTAATATCACATCCGAGTAATGGAATAAAAATGTTAA
>JAHJTR010000204.1 GCA_018829865.1 Patescibacteria group bacterium
AGTATCAATATCCCTGCGATTATTACCAAACAGCTAGGCTATATTCCCTTTACTCTCTCAATCTCTCCAAAAATTAAGGTGTCGGCAATTAAAGCGAATAAAATTTCACTTTGTTTAAGATCATCCTCTTAAGCTGCTACGGATAATCCGTAAGCGTCATTACCGGCCCCAATACTTGCACCCGTCAAGATCTGATTAGTCGGAATGTTTGATTAGTCAAAGTGTGTTTTTGCTTGATTTGCCTTGGTTTTTCGGGTATACAGTTAGCTACCGTTGCGTAGATTTGTATAATCAAAATTTCTACTTATGACTAATCAAATGTTATCTTTGCAGGAAGCTGCATTTATCGCTAGGAAATCATCACAAACGATCAGGCGCCTTATCAAAACAAATAAGTTGAACTTTCGTCGTCGTAGGACGCCGCAAGGTTTTATTTATTTTGTCGAAAAAACCAGTTTGATGGATTATTTTGACTTAATGCCGCGTGTTTTGCCTGATGAGCGCTCTGAAATTGAAGAGGAGATGGATGAGGAGAATGTGGCTGATGTTGGTATTAAGGAGCAGGGCTGTAACCCTGCGCCAACTGAAGCTACTGAAGGCCACCGCCGCCCTGCTCCAACTCACACAAATGAAGCTCAGACTCATGCTTCGGATCCAGCTACAGTTGTTAAGCCGGCTCAAAGCTACTCCCCCACTACTTCTCCGGCTGAAATGAAGAATGATGCTAGTGGCGAATCCTCAAAAAAGTCCGTTTTTAATGCTAAGATTAGGCCCTCGAAAAGTGAAGAGGCTAATAATGGCTCAAAAAAGGCGGATGTGTACAATCTGACTAATCAAGATATTTTGACTAATCAAAATAGAGAACATGCCGATATACAGGGCGAAAACACTTCAAATAATGTCGAATCTACAAGTTTGATTAATCAAAACCAGCAGGAATCCTTTATGCTAGGGGCAAAGCAGCTTGAAAAGTTCGCTGAAACGATAAGCAACTTGGTTAATCAGCATAATGAAGATAAAAAGAATCTATATGCAGTTATCAATAATTATCAGGGGCGCATTAAACAACTGGAGGATCAGGTAAAAATGCTTAATTCTCCTACAACCAAAAAGTGGTATCAATTTTGGAAATAATGAAAAAACAAAAAAAAATACTTTGGATAATCTCTTTTTTAGCTACTCTATTACTGGGTAGCTATTTATATGTCATTTTTTTGCTGCCTATTCCGGAAAACGCGATTTTCTCCTCTAATCAGGGGACTAAAATTTTTGATAGGAATAATGTACTTCTATATGAGATTTTACAGGAAGATAGCGGTAAAAAGAGCAATATTAAGTATAATGATCTTCCTGAAAAGGTTGTTTGGGCGTTTTTGTCTTCTGAAGATAAGGAGTTTTTTAGTCATTCAGGGGTTAATATAAAGAGTCTGGGCAGGGCTATCTTCCAAAATGTTCAAGAAAAGCGGATTGTGAGTGGAGGTAGCACTATTACTCAGCAACTTGCTCGTAATGTACTTGGTACTCAAAATGAGCGGACGTTTATTAATAAGGTTAAGGAAACCGCTTATGCCCTGCGTTTTGAGCATGTATATAATAAGGAGATTATTTTTGAGAAATATTTGAATACCATTTACTTCGGTAATCTCTCATACGGGATTGAAAGTGCCGCTAGAGACTATTTTGGTAAACATGTGAAAGATTTGGACTTGGCTGAGATTGCTCTTTTAGCGGGACTGCCTCAATCTCCTAATAATTATAATCCCTTTTATAACTATGATTTGGCTAAAAAGAGGCAGAAATACGTTTTGGATCAAATGCTGCGGGCCGAATATATCGGCGATGATGAATATAAAGAGGCAATAGAGGAAAAATTGGTTTTTAGAGTGAATAAACATCATATTAAAGCTCCACATTTTGTGCATTTTGTCATTAATGATTTGGAGGAGAAATATGGGCCTGAATTGGTTTATAAAGGTGGACTTAATGTTGTGACGACTCTCGATTACTATAAACAGCTGCAAATTGAGGATATTGTGAAAATTCATATTGATGATTTGCAGGATAAGAATGTGACGAATGCCGCTTTAATAAGCCTTGATTTAAATAATAATACTGTGCTCGCGTGGATTGGGAGCAAGGATTATTTTGATGAATCAATTGAGGGAGCTAACGATATTACGCATGCACTAAGGCAGCCGGGCTCTGCTCTTAAGCCTTTTACTTATCTTTTGGCGCTAATGAACGGGCAAACTTTGGCTACTACTGTTGCCGATATTCATACTCAGTTTAGGACAAGCGAAGGGCCGTATACTCCAAGAAATTATGATTTGCAGTATCATGGGCTTGTGAGACTGAGGGAAGCTTTGGCTTGCTCCTTTAATATTCCCGCCGTGAAGACTCTTGATTTTGTGGGAGTGACTAATTTTATGAGCTTTTTGAAGAAAATTGGAATTTCGACAATTGACCAAGGAGAAGAGCATTATGGGCTTTCGCTGACTCTTGGTGGTGGTGAAGTGCGATTGATTGATATGCTGGGCGCTTATAGTGTTATTGCGAATGATGGGGTTAAAAAGCCGATTAACTATATTAATAAGGTGACTGATTCTGAGGGGAAGGTGCTGTTTGAGATGGAGGAATCGCAGGGTGTGCAGGTTTTAGGTGAGCAGGGTGCGCTTTATTCGTTTTTGATTAAGAGCGTTTTGAGTGATAATAATGCCAGATTAAGAGGTTTTGGGGAGGATAGCGTGCTGCGACTTGATAGGCCGGCTGCCGTGAAAACAGGAACTACTCGCAATTTTAGAGATAACTGGACGGTAGGTTTTACTCCGCAGATTTTGACTGCTGTTTGGGTCGGAAATGCCGATGCCAGCCCGATGCACAGTATATCGGGTGTTGATGGTGCGGGGCCGATTTGGAATGCATCGATGGAGTTTTTGCATAAAAACCTCGATAAAGAAACTTTTGATCAACCGGATGGAATAATTAAAAAGGATATTTGCACGGCTTCGGGGTTGCTGACTACTGAAAATTGTAAAGATACAATGGTGGAATATTTTATTAGAGGTACTGAGCCGACCGAAAAAGATAATATTTTTAAAAAAATTGCCATTGATAGCGAGGGAGGTAAAATTTGGACTGAGGGTTGTGACCCCGTGACGCGTATTTTTAAGGTTTATGAAGTGTATCCACCTGAATTAAAGGAATGGGCGCTTGAACAAGGCATTACTCCCCCACCGACTGAGGACTGTTTGGGGCAAAGAATTGTTGAAAAAAATGCAAATCAAGTAAAAAATGATAGCCCGCAGGCGTTACAAATAGTGAATCCGGTTAATAAAGATAGCTATCGACTCGATCCGACCATTCCGGATGTACATGAAAGTATTCCCTTTAGAATCACGTATACTGATGATGTGGTTGAAGCCTGCTATTATTTAGACAATAAAAAAATTGATTGCGCAACAGAAATACCACACTCCATTAGGTGGGTGCCTGTGAAGGGGGAATACACCCTTTATGCTAGGCTAAGACTGTCTTCCGACAAAACCGTTCAAACTGAAAATGTTGTTTTTGACGTAAAATAAAACTCTGTTTTAAAAAAAATGTAATGCTTTTTATAAGGGCCGGTTGTTATAATTGGCTAAGCTATTTTTAAATAACACATTTTTGGATCTCGAGACCGAAAAAAAACTAGTATATATGGCTAAAACTGATTTCCAGAGCTTTGATAGGCTCTATGCCCATTATTTTCCTAAAATGTTCGGCTTTGTAAAAAGCAAGGTTCTTGATGAACAAAAGACGGAAGACCTGGTTAGCGAGATATTTATGAAGGTTATGGAGAATTTGGATAAGTTTGAATGGAAAAATGTGCCGTTTGGTGCTTGGATTTTTAAAATTGCCAGGAATCACTTATATGATCATTATCATAAAGAGAATCGAGAAGGTTATAAGGAAAGTATTGATGATCGCCATGATATTAGTGATAAAGGTAAGTATTCCAATCCACATAAAACAGCTCATTTGAATGAAGTGCAGAAAATTGTGATAAATGAGATGGAAAAATTGACGCAGAAAGAGAAGGAAGTGGTTGAGATGAAGTTTTTTGGGGATATGAAGAATAAAGAAATTGCAGATGCACTTAATTATAGTGAAAGAAATGTCGGAGTTATTCTGTTTAGAACGCTTCGTAAACTTAAAGGCCCTTTAAGCCAACTAAATCTTTAAATATATGTTTGAAAAAATCGCACAACTAGGCAGAAAATTATTGGGAAAAACTCCTATGAACGAGGAGCATCCTGCTGTGAGCGA
Organism: Patescibacteria group bacterium; assembly: GCA_018829865.1. Taxonomy (GTDB): domain Bacteria; phylum Patescibacteriota; class Gracilibacteria; order UBA1369; family JAHJTR01; genus JAHJTR01. The sequence continues at coordinate 4,306 of JAHJTR010000204.1, forward strand.
TGTTTATGAGATAGTTGCCGGTAATGCGACTTTTAAGGCGCCGGCGGCGGCTGAGGAGAGGATTCGACAGATGCTTAAGGTTAAGCATGCTGAGATGGTTGCTGGGGAGAGGGCGGAAGTAGGCGCTGGTGTGCCTACTGAAAATGCTGCTGAGCATAAACACTCGGCTAGCATGGAGAAAGAAGTTTCTGAGCATAATAAGTCTGAGGTCGGCCATATAGCTGCCGGACATCAAGAATCTAAGCCTGAATCTAAGCCTGAATATAAACATAATAATAATTTAAATAATATGAATTTTTTCAATTTCTTTAAGTCGCATAAATGGGCTTATGGGTTGGTTGCCTTGTTAATTCTGGCTATGGGGACTTTTGGTTCTTATCCTCTGATTCCGGCACCTTCTGTGCAGGGGTATTCTGTAAAAAATGCGGTTAAAGATACTCCTTATAATGCGCCACTTAAAATTGTATTCTCGCAGCCGATGAATAGGAAATCCGTTGAAAAGGCTTTTAGAGTGACCCCAAATCTGCCCGGAGAATTTGAGTGGAAGTATAATACTCTTTTATATAAACCGACTAATGAGCCAAAAATTGGCGATCAGTATACTGTTACAATCAGCACCGAAGCTAAAAGTCTGATTGGTAAGAATTTGGAAATTGAGTATCAAGAGGTGTTTAAAATTGTTGGGGCTCCGAAAGTGGTTTTTTATACTCCCGCAGGCTCTGATGATGTTACAAAAGATGCCAAAATAACGGTGATGTTTAATCAACCTGTGCTCAAGCTAACTACAATAGAGGAAAGTGAGAAAAATATTCCTGCGATATCCATTACTCCTAATTTGGCCGGACGTTGGAAATGGCTTGGTACTTCCGCTCTGCAATTTGAGCCTGAAGAACTTGCTTTAGCGACCACTTACACCGTGAAAATTCCTGCAGGAATAAAAACAGCTAATGAAGGTGTAACTGATGAAGATACTGAATTTAGCTTTAATACTTTAAGGCCGAAATTAGATTCCGTGTACCCCAGCTCGTATATTGAAAAAAATCAGCCTTCAAACAGTAATGGTAATTATACCGGTTCTGTGCGAGTTAACTCCTATAACTCCAACCAAACTCATGGGCCTGATCAGAAGCTTATCCTTGCATTTAATCAAAAGGTCGATGCTAAATCGTTTAATGAGCTGTTTGCTCTCTATGTTAATGATAAAGAAGTTAAATATAGTGCCGATTATCTTTCATATAAAGATTGGTTAAAAAATGAGGGTATTTATGATGAGGAGAGTTATGACTCCTCCAATGAAACCGAGCGGCAAAAAGAAAGAAGAATGAGTGCCGTGATAGTGAAGTCGTCTAATAATTATCCTTTAAATAGCCAAATTACTTATAAATTGCAGAAAGGTATCAAAAGTACCGAGGGCGATCTAACTATGGATGATGATTTTAATGGAGGATTTTTAACGGCTAAACCACTTGAAATTACCGGATTTGAATCCAGACAAGGCTACAGCCGTATTTACTTTAATAATCCTGTAAAAAGCAGTGAGCTTAAAAAATATATTCGGATCACTCCGGTTAAAAAAGGAGCGGAAATTGAAATTGATTTTGGTAATGATGATGAGGGGAATGAGCATTATATAGATTATGCTTTTGAACCTGCGACAAAATATACTGTATCAATTGCAAAAGAGATTAAGGATATATTTGCGCAAACCCTGAAAGAGGATTATTCAAATGAATTTACAACTCCTGAACTTTCGCCTTATGTAGAGGTGCGATCGAATCAGTATATGAATGTTTTGGATTATAATCTGGATCCGAGTTTCTACATTAAAAGTGCAAATGTTGATTTATTGGAGTTAACTTTGACGAAAGTACCGAATAATGAAATGAGGGAGGCTTTGAATAATAATGCCTTCAGTTTTAGTACCGAGGGCGAAATTAATCAAATTGAATCTGCGGGCGGCAAGGTTTATAAATGGACGAAAAATCTTGATTCCACCCCAAATAAGAATATTTTTACGAAAATAGATTTAAATAAAGAACTGAATACTAAACTTTCACCTGGGATTTATTATTTTTATTTTCATTCGCCCGCCAGAGATTTGGGTAAATATAATCGAACGAAGCTTTTTGTCTTGTCTAAAACCGCCCTTGCATACAAATTATCAGGGGGTAAAGCCATTATTTGGGCTACTGATATTAATTCGGGTGAGCCTGTTAAAGGGATGGAAATATCCACTACGAGTGGAGAGGAGATTTCTGCAATTACCGATGCTGAAGGGATTGCTGAGC
>JAHJTR010000007.1 GCA_018829865.1 Patescibacteria group bacterium
ACGGAAAATCTCTTGGGTATTATTGGCACCAAGTCCGGCGTTGATAGTTCCAATACAACGGAGGGCCCAAAAAGTAAGGTAGTTGCCATCCTGCCAAAAGAACCTGATTTAAGCGCCGCAAAAATTCGAAAAATAATTAAAGATGCAACCGGAAAAGAAGTTGCCGTTGTTATCAATGATACATTTGGGAGATCCGACAGAAAAGGCTCAATCGGGATGGCAATCGGTTTTTCAGGAATTTCTGCAATTTATTCACCCGAAATCAAGGAAGATATTCATGGAAAAATTCGCAATCCGCAAATCGCTCAAGTTGATGAACTTTCTGCTTCAGCATCTCTTCTGATGGGTCAAACAAATGAGCGTCGTCCTGTAATTATACTAAGGGGATTAGAATATAAAACATCGGAAACAGATGGAATTAAAGACCTGCTCTATCCATCTACAAAATACATTCAGGATGCATTAGATGTCTCGAAACAATTTGAAAAATAGTCACAGATACTCTTCATTGAGCCAGAAATATAATAAAAACCGAAATTGTTTAACAGCCAATTAATTAGTCTTATCCGCTTTTTATGATAATCGTCGGTGTCGAGAGAAGGAAGGTAACCAACAAGAATGATGAATAATCTTGGTAGACCAGATATTACCCCTGGTTTAGCGGTTAATACTGCGGACAAGCAGGATAGCAAGGAGGTGTCTTAAATTATGATGGATAATGTAAAAATGATGGCGAATGCGTATCGATTGAGACAGGCTATTGAGGATGAAGTTGTTGAGATTGAAGAAAATGGCATCAAAATAACTATTGGCGGTGATCTGAAAGTCAAAAAGATATCCTTAAACAATGCAGAGAATAATACACTGAAAGACGCTATTAATAGCGTCATACGCAAAGCTCAAGAAGCACAGGTATTAAAAATGAAAGAAATGGTGGATACAGAGAATATATCCTAAACAAGTGCCAACAGACTTATCAAACATTAACTACAAAATGTTTTCTTCTTCTTGAATTAGCTCTTCAAAATTTGTTATATTTTAAATGCGTTCAACTTAACGATTCCTTTTTTGATGGCCGTATTGGACAACTTGAGGAATCGAGTTGAACGCAACCAATACGGCCTTTAAAGTTTTAGGAACATTAAAAATTTTTGCGTTTTTATTTTTCGCCTAATGGCGATGTTCGAGCCGACTTTTTGCGAGGCCGTCAGGCCGAGCTTAAAGATAGTGCGGCGGTTTGATGGTGGCAACCGCCGCCCCTTTGAAATACGTTCGAATTTGAATATATGTAGAGCACATCAGGAGATCGGATGGGTTTGCGCGAGCCGCAAATGGCCGCGCGGCGAGCGCATAATGCGGTGGAATCGGGCAAAACTCAATCCGTTTATATGAAGTAAGAAAAAAATAAAAATGCAAAAATTAACACTTCAATAGGATGAAGTGACTAAAAGATTATGAAATACATAGCTTATTGCCGAAAATCAACAGACGAGAAAGAAAAGCAGGTTCTCTCAATCGAACAGCAAATTTACGAGCTAAAGCAGTTTGCGCAAAGAGAAAATCTTGAAATAGTTGAGTTTTTGACAGAAGCGCAAACTGCTAAGGTTCCGGGGAGAAAGGTGTTTGCTGAATTAATCAGAAAAATTGAGGAGGAATTAGTTAATGGAATAGTTTCGTGGAATCCGGATCGTTTAGCTCGTAATTCAATTGATGGCGGAAAGATTATCTACTTATTGGATATTGGAAAATTAAAAGACTTAAAGTTTCCAACTCATTGGTTTGATAATACTCCACAGGGAAAATTTATGCTCAATATCGCTTTTGGCCAAAGCAAGTATTATGTAGATAATCTTTCCGAAAACGTCAAAAGAGGCTTGCATTTCAAAGCCAGACGAGGTGAGTGGCCTTCATATGCTCCATTTGGTTATGTAAACGACAGAAATACCCGTACAACCAAGATTGTTCCTGAAAAGACCAAACTGGTGCAAACCATTTTTTCTAAATTTGCGGGTAGAGAGTTTGGTTCAATGCGGGAGGTTAGAGACTTTCTTTTTAAGCATGAAGTAAAAAGAAAAAATGGAATGCCACTTCACTACAATCAAATTCGTGAGATGTTAACCCGTACTTTTTACTACGGAGTTTTTACTTATTCGGGTGAAACCTACGAAGGTAAACATGAGCCAATCATCTCTAAGAAGTTGTTTGACAAAGTTCAAGAAGTTCTAAGGAAAAAATACAACAGTAAACCCCAAAAACACGAATTTGATTTTACTGGCTTTATCAAATGCAAAAATTGCGATTCATTTATTACGGCTGAGAGTCACAAAAAATATTACAAAACGACCAATCGAGAAGCAACCTATGTTTACTATCGTTGTGTCAAAAAAAAGGGAATTTGCTCTCAGCCTTATGTCACAAAAGATGATGTTGAATCGCAATTAAGGGAAATTGTAGCAAGCGTCGCACTGTCCGAAGTCTGGGTTAATAAAATGCTGGAACTTTTAAGGGAAGATGAGATCAAAGAAAAAGGTGAGGTTAAAATTGAGCTTGCTCGCGCTACAATTTCCCTTGGGGCAGTTGAAAAGAAATTGGACAAATTGCTTGAATTTTATCTTGAAGAAATAGTTGATACAGAAGGCTATCAAAGCAAGAAAAATCAACTGCTTGAGCAAAAGATGATTCTAAAAGAGAAAATTACTGAAATTAAGACTAAAGGGAGTGTTTGGCTCGAACCTATGAGGGAATTTCTAAATGTGGCCGCATCTGCGGCCAAAATCGCGCGCGAAAAAAATAATTGCCACGACCTTACTGTCGTGGCAAAAAAAGTCGGCTCGAACTTCTTACTGCAGAATAAACGGATTGAATTTTGTCCGATTGCACCGCACGATGCGCTCGCCGCGCGGCCATTCGCGGCTCGCGCAAACCCATCCGATCTCCTGATGTGCACCCGGGGAGACTCGAACTCCCACGCCCTTACGGGCTTAGCTCCTCAAGCTAATGCGTATGCCAATTCCGCCACGAGTGCATTTAGTGCAGATGTGAGGATTTGTGTGCACAACATTTTCCTTAATTTGCGCTCCTCAAGGCCTACCATCAAACGAACGAATGTGAGTGCAGATGGGAGGATTTGAACCTCCACGGACGAATAAGTCCATACGGTTCTGAACCGTACGCGTCTTCCGATTCCGCCACACCTGCAAATCTACGGGTTAATTATACCAAAAAT
>JAHJTR010000205.1 GCA_018829865.1 Patescibacteria group bacterium
ACGTTTTGAGATATCAATCCCAATATTATTTTTCATAACCTTGATTTTTAGCTTGTATTAAACATAAAATGTAAAGAGAAAAAGAAGAAAGAAAAGAAAGAAGAAAAAGAGAAAAGTGAGAGGCTGCAAGTCATCTCCCTTGGAAGCCAAAGCAGGTTCGCATTTGATCCGAGGCTTATACCCCAACTACCTTATCCGCTTCTATAAGCTGTCCAGGGAGACTACATGTTGTGCGACGGAGCTCAAACTCCAACAGCAGCTACGTAGCTCTCACCATTGAAAGCGTACCATGGTTTTGGTACGCTTTCATTATACGAACAAAGACTATGCGGTTCATTCGCGCCACTTTGTTGCGCTCATTCACCCACATTTGCCAGTGGTACGCTTTCAGCGTATTTTACCACTGTCAAACGTCGCATAGTCTTCGACGTTGTAGGTAATAGCAATAAGTTATATATTTACTTAAGATAACTTTTAATTATACAAAAAATGGATAAGCAACAAATAATTAACCTAATTAAACAAAATCCTGAAATAAGCTATGAAGATTTAATAAGGAAAGCTAATGAACAAGGTATACCAGAAGAACTTATAAAAGAAGCTTGGAATGAGGTAAAAACAACAAAACCAGAAATTCCAGTCAGTTCCGAAGAAGGAATTTCAGAAAAATCAAAATCACAAAAAAAATACAATTCGATATTAATGGCTCTGTCAAATTTTGTAATACCTGGATTTGCCTATCTTTCAATGAGAAAGTATGGCCGACTGTTTATTTCATTTATACCGTTGTTTATAGTTGGCTTCTTTTTTGGACCAACCAATTTATTAGCTGTAATTATTGTTGTAATCGCCATCGATTCTGGTATCCAGGCTAATAAACTAAATAAAGGGACTCAGGTATTACAAGAAAAAAATAGTACAAAAAATTTCTTAGGTGGCCTTATGATAATATTGTTTATTCTGCTATTGATTGGTGTTGAAATGGGTATAAAAAATATTTTTGCTAACACGGCACAAACATGTCGTTTGTTTTATCCATTTAATACACAAGGACAGCTTAACTGTACAACAGCAACCGAAGAAAAAGAGACTGAAGGTAAATTGGAGACATTTGAAAGTGAAGCCATTACCGTTGCAGAGTGTGACGATATAAAAAATGACACTTCTTTAAATAGTGGAAGTAATACAAGTTATGACTTTGTTGATCTCTGCTACTTTCAAAAAGCAGTGGAAACAAATAATGTCGAATATTGTAGAGATCATATCGCTTATCCGCATGAAAATTGCATCCAGTATATGGCGATAACACAAAATCAACCTGCATTTTGTGAAAAATTTGGCTATGAACACCAAAAAGAAGCATGCCTTACATCAATTGAAGATAAAAAATTCGATATGAAAAAAAGATGTGGCGATATTTATGATAGTGAACATATAAAAAATCGCTGTGAAACTGAATATAAGCAACTTTGGGACGCAATTGATCCATTCATTGATAAAAGTCTGGACAATCTAAGATTTAGATAGAAGGTAAATATATAATTTATTGCTACTAACCCACAACACGCACTGGGCGGTTCGCGTTTTTTGCCTTATTTGATGCGCTCCGCTAAAATCAAGGTGTACAAAAAAACGCTTTCCCAAATTTTGCGCTGGTGGCCTTCGGCACATTATACCAGCACAAAACTTCGCCCAGTGCGGAACGTTAGGCGAAATAAAATTTTATTATTTAATATTCTTGAAACCGCTTTTTTTTGACTAAAAGATATGATATTGCAATTTACCTTTTTTATAATAATACTTATGAAACCATTTAATAAACTCATTATCACCTTATTATCAATCGGCATACTAGCTGGATGCAACACTTCGAATAAATCAATTGAAGCAAGAGAAAATAGCGACAAGAACACTGATTCTGGAGTTAAAATTGAGGATTCAGTCTTCAGTAAAAAAAATAATCACGTTTATTATCGCACAATAAAGAGCTCCGGCATGTTTGAAAATACGATATATGAAGATATTGTATTAGAAGATGCTAATGCTGATTCCTTTGAATTAATAAGCAGATTTTTTGCTAAAAATGATAAAAATGTATTCCTTATAGATCCTCTTCCGCCCAAAAAAATAGAAGGTGCAAATCCAAAAACATTTATAGTATTAGAAGAAACATTAGACCGCATTCTTGGAAAGGATGACAAAAATGTTTATTTTTACGAAAAAGTACTAAAAGATGCAGATCCAAAAAGCTTTCGCATAGTGAACAAATCATATACACGAGATGACAAAACGATTTTTTATCAAGATGAGCCTCGATACGATATTGATGTAAAAAGTTTTGAAGTTCTTCATTGGGATACAGTTAAAGACAAAAACAATGTTTATGATAGTAATGGACAAGTTGTTGAGGGGGCAGATCCGAATACTTTTCAGTCGTACAAATCTACTAAAGGGGTTAATTTCTTTTTTGTGGATAAAAATTATGTATGGCAGGGATATGGAAAAATTGAGGGGCTAGATCCCGCTAGCTTTAAAGTAATATGTGATCTTACTTATGGAATGTCGAGTGAAATATACATTAAGGATAAAAAAGGTGTTTATTACAATGAAACTATCATTCCAAATGCTGATCCTGCAACCTTTAAATGCACCGAAGGAAGCCCAGATTTTGAAGCAGAAGACAAAAAATATAAATATAGGTATGGTCAAGTTGTGGCATCCAAAGCAGTGAATTGGATAAGCTACGCCTTATCAGAAACGCCAGACGAAAGTGTTCTTTATCCATCTGAATTCGGGCAAATTTGCGGAGATAGGCACGCTAACGAGCATGCTGTAATTTGGCTGCAGGACTGCAGTAAGGATCCAAAAAACTTCCACTATCATTATCCCAGTAAAAGCTTGATTGCTGTGGACCAGAGCAATGCCCTTTTGTTAATCGACACAGAAAAAAAGGTAACTAAAAAATTACTGGATACAGATGAAGTCAGTATCCAAACAGACTTAACAAATAATTTTTTCAACCCCACAGTATCTGAAGAGGGAAAATACATCGCTTACAATGTTGAATCAAAAGACCAAAAAAATTGCTATAAATATATTCAGAACACACAAACAGGTGAATTGCATTTTCATGATACATACTTCAGTTGCAGCGATGAAATATTTTGGTCATCGGATCGAATGGGCATCTGTACACAAGAGGAGATAAAAATTGCTTCCGAGTCAGATCAATTTATAGAAGCAAAAACTATATATACTACACAAGGTACCGTTGGCCGATGCCATTTTGATAATGAAGGCAGCCTATTATTTGCAGACAGCATCAAAACGGAAGAATATCTGAAAAATGCAGACACAGATATGGAAGTACCCATCTATAAGCTCAACACAGAAACGGGAAAGGTAGAATTCAGCCGAATTCAGTATACCGGGTTTTAAAAAAAGCGGTTTCAAGAAATAAGTTAAGGATAAATATTTACATCGCCTAACAGCGACTGTAAGGTAAAAAAATATTGTAATATTTGAATAAAAATTAGCGCAACATCAGCTAAAAACGTGTAATATGAAATATTCCTTTTCTTTTTTGGGCTATCCCTCCTTCGCTAAAGCTTCGGAGAGCAAGCGCCCAATTACTTTAAAAAATTTCAAATTTCTTTTTCTTAATATAAGGAAAGTATGTAGATAACAAACTTGCACTATTCCACTAATCATACTATTATTAGAATAACATAATTTCTTATTCTAATCGTTGGAATAGCAAAAAACCTTATTCTAATCAATCACTATGAGCAAACAACCATTCATACCGCCAAAACTACCAATCAAGATAGATTATACCAATCTAATTGGTCATATCACTAAGGCACATAGAGCAATTGCTTCTTTGAATTCACTATTAGCTCATCTTCCGAACCCCGAACTACTTGGAAGAACTATGCAAACAAAAGAGGCTGTTTTGAGTTCCAAAATTGAGGGGACACAGGCAACATTGAATGAAGTCTTTGAATATGAAGCTGAAGGTGATAAAAAAGATAATTCTGAGAAGAAAAAAGATATTCATGAAATTATTAACTATCGCCACGCATTAGAACTTGGTGTAAAAAGCCTAAAAACAACACCCCTTGCCGAAAATCTCGTTAAAAAACTACATTCAATTTTACTTCGTTCAGGTCGTGGGCAAAACAAAGCCCCTGGAGATTTTAGAAAAACTCAAGTCTACATTGGCAAACCTGGTGCCAATATTGAAGATGCAACATTTATACCACCAGCTGCAAACAAAATTATTCCGCTATTTGGCAACTTAGAAAAATACCTAAATTCCGATGAAGAAAAGGACTTACTTGTCCAAATTGCAATTGCACATTATCAATTTGAGGCAATTCATCCCTTTTTAGATGGTAATGGCAGAGTCGGGCGACTTATTATTTCCCTCTTTCTTTACAAACAAAAACTCTTATCGCATCCATTCTTGTATTTGAGTGAATTTTTTGAAGAACACCGCGAGAATTACTACGAATTGCTACGTATGGTAAGTGAAAAAGGAGACTGGCAAAGCTGGATTAAATTTTTCTTAACCGCACTTGCCACTCAGGCGGAAGCCACAGAAAAAACAGGGAAAGGTATTTTAGATTTACACACAGAATACAAAGAAAAAATCCTTGATATTAACTCCGGGTATGCCATGAATTTATTAGATGCAATCTTTATAAACCCTGTTTTTGGCACAGCAAGTATTAGAAAAGACTCAAAAATCAAAAACACTCAAACTCTTTTTAATTTAATCGATAAATTCTTGGAAGCTGGAATTATCAAAGATACAACACCCAATAAAAAACGAAATAAAGTTTATGCTTTTAATGAATTAATAAAACTTCTGAATAAATAACCTGAATAATTACTAAGAAAAAACAAGAAGCAAAACAGATTCAACAACCACCC
>JAHJTR010000206.1 GCA_018829865.1 Patescibacteria group bacterium
AATTCACCATGGAATCAGCAAGAAGTACAGACAACTTTATTTAGCTCAATATGCCTTTTCTTACCAGTTTAAACACTCTACAAATTTATTTTTCAAAACTCTATGTCAATTATTTGCCCCAACCTATTGTTTAATATAACCGTGTTTTGTTCTTTTTTATTTATCTGAAGTTTTTTTACGTTTTAATTCCTCATATTCTTCGTAAAAAGATTTGCCGGCCTCACCGATGAATTTTGATGTTTTGAGAGCTGCGTATTTGGCTTTGCCTTTGACTGTATCAGTTTCGATTTTTTCGTTCTTTTTTTGTTTGCCCAGTTTTTCCATTTTTTTAAAACAGAAATTTGCGGCGTCGTCGATTGCTCCTTGAAAATGCGCCAAGATAATGCCTACTTTTTTAGCTATTGTTTTTTTGCTCATGATGTTTATAAATTTTCGGGAATGGATTTGCCTCCTGTAATAATTAATTTTTTCCCATTATGATTTTGCCCATTTAGTGTTTCGATAGCTTTGATGGCTTCTTGATCGGTTTCCATATTTGCGAAAGCGAAACCTTTTGATTGCCCTGTTATCATATCGGTTATGAGTTTGACCTGTAGGACTTTACCGGCTTCGCTCAGAATGTTTGATAAATCCTCTTCGTTTGTATCTGTGTGGAGGTTTCCGATGTATAAAGTGTTGTTCATGTCTTTGATTATATATAGTGGTGCATGTTTTGCACAGGGATTTTTTTAGATAAAAAAAGAGCACCTCCCTTATGGGGGTGCTCTTTCAAATCGATGATTAGATTTTTAGTCCTCGTCTTTGCGAGGTCGAGCCTCATTAACGAAAATTTTTCTACCATCAAGCTCTTTTTCATTCCACATTTCAATGGCTTTTTGAGCATCTTCATCTGATTCCATGTCTACGAATCCGAATCCTTTTGATCGGCCAGACATTTTGTCAGTGATAATTTTTGCAGATGTTACGGTTCCTGCTTGGCTGAAAGCCTCATTAAGGCTTTCTTCGGTTGTTGTGTAGGAAATGCTTCCTACGAACAATGTTTTAGTCATGTTGACTTGGAAAAGAAATAAACGTGAGCAATATACGCTTTATGTAATTTATAGTCAATGCCTTTTTGCATAAAAAGTCATTTTGTTGCTTTTTGTTATTAGTGAGTTTTTTTCATATATTTCTCTCTTTTTGCTTTGGGGAATTTTTCGATTGCGTAGCGGAGCATTGTTCGGGGCATTGTTTGGTAGTGCTTATTGAGGAAGTTTTCCTCTGTTTTTTGGTCTCTGTTGCCGATTTCGCGAAGCATCCAGCCGACGGCTTTGTGAATTAAGTCATGTTTGTCTTTGAGTAATATCTCGCTGATTTTTAATGCGTCTTGATAGTCGTTTTGCATAATTAGTGTGAATGTTGCCATTATTGCTGCGCGTTTTTTCCAAAGATTTTGTGATTTTGCCAGTTTGTAGAGGATGTCGCGGGGTTTATCTATTAAATATGCTCCAATTATTTTATGTGCTGATGAATCGATTAAATCCCAGTTATTTGCTTGGGTTAGGTTTTTAAGGTAGAGATTGAAGATTTTTTTGCGGATTATTTCATCGTTTTTGGCTTTTTCAAATTTTTTAACCAGGATAAACAACGCCAATAATCGATATTCGTGGATTTTGCTTTTTAGGAGATTTTCGGTTTTGTTTAGATCTAAATATTGATAATAGGTTTGGGATATTTTGCGTAAATCAGGATTTCTTATGCCTACAAATTGGTCTCCTTCTCCATATTCACCTTTGCCGGTTTTGAAAAATCTTTGGCATTTTTCGGCAACTTCTTTGTTTTCAATTTTTTTGAGATCTTTGAGGATTTGGCTTAATGATACTTTTTTATGCACTTATTTTTGTGAGTTATCGAAGTTTGAGATGTATCTGGAAGATCGGTTCCAAATATATTTTTGATCTTGTTTGATAATTGTCCAGTAGTCGTAGTTGCCGTGCTTGCGATCGCCGAATTCGTTAAGTTTGGTCCAACCTGACATTCCAAAATAGTTGTTGGCGATTTGAGGGAGGGTTTTGATAAAAGTTTTATTATCGGTGCTGCTGAGATTTGTCAGAGTTGCCAGCCAGAGGGAATCGTAGGCAGTATAGGCGTAAATGTTGGCTTCGTGGCCTAATGATTCCTGTAGTTTTTGTTTCAGTTCAGCTCTTTTTGGTTTTGAATAATCGTCGAGTCCGAATGTTGGGCAGTGCATATTTGTTTTGATTACAAATTCCGCTAGTTTGGCGTTTTTTGTTATTTCTTCAACTTTTGCTATGCCGCTTGAACCATACCAGTTTACATTTGTAAGATTTTTATGTGTACTTGCTTCTAGAATTATTTGCGATATTTCGTCATACGAAATTGCCAGTATTCCGATTTTTTTGCCTTTGTATTCTGAATATTTTTGATTGAGGAAGTCGATAGCGCTTGAAAAATCCTGAGTGTCTGATGGATAGCTGATGCCTCCCAGCATTTGGACTCCGTTTTCTTTGAATTCATCTCGGGTGGAGTTTAATACGCCTCGGCCCCAAGCATCATCGCGCCAGATGGGGATGATTACTTTGATGTCGTCTTGTTTTAAGAGGGCGGTGATTGCTTTGCCTTCATTGATGCTATTTGGTGAGAGTCTGAAAATATTGTCGTTTTCTATGGCTAGTTCGGGGGATTCGCTGCCGTATGCCATTATTAAAAAGTCTTTTTTTTGGGCATAGTCTTTAATTTCTTTAACTTCCTGGCTTGAATGAGGCCCGATGAATGTTTTTATGTCCCATTGCGCTAGGTGTTGTATCTTTTTGAGAGCTGTTTTGGGGTCGGAGTTTGTGTCTTCGATCATTAGTTTAATCCTCCTCTTATTTTGAGATTCTTCTAAATAATTATTAATATCGTTTTCGGCTATTAGAAGCGCTTGTTTAACATCTTGACCTCGTGATGCTCGGTCACCTGTTAATGGCAATAATGCTCCTATTGTGATTTCTTTTTTCTCATCGACTGATATGTTTTTGAAACTTGGTAATGTGCATCCGCTTAAAATAGAGGAAATCGTAATGAGGACGATTGCTTTAGTTAATTTATTAAAATTCATGTTTTGGTATTATTTTGGGTTTTAATATATCTTAATTTAGTATCCAGATTTGATAGGTTAGGTAGGTGGCGAATCCTACCCAAATTGCGTATGGAGTAAGTAGTAGGGATGCGGTTTTGGATCTCTCCCACATTAAAATTATTAAGGCTAATGTTGTACCGTTTAATGCGATCATTTCGGCTAATGATGCTTGGATTAGATGGAGATTGAAGAATAATAGGCTCCAGGTTACGTTTAGAATTGCGTTTATGACGAATAGAACGATGATCCAGCGGAAAATTAAATCCGGTTTTTTGTGTCTGAATAAATTTATTATTTTTTCTAGTAGAGAAAGTGCGAAATTTTCATCTTCTCGTTTGTTGTAGATAATTAATGCTGAAATTGTTGCGCAGACGAAAATTAAATTCCAAGCGATGGGGAAGGCCCAATTGGGTGGAGTTAATTCCGGTCTGATTATTGTTGTTTTGTACCAAAGCATGCCGCTGCTGGTGAAAGAGCTACCGATAACGGCTACTAGAATTGTGATAAGTGGTATTAGGAAATAATTTGGTTTGATTTTCACGTGTTTTATTTTTATGTTTATTATTGGTATTTTAGCAGCCTTAAGGGGGAGATGTAAAATTTCAAATATTTTAATTATCCGTATGGATAGTAATTATTGGCGGTTGCTTTTTGGCTTTCAGGTATCAAATATGTTATTTTGTGGTGCCAAATGAATGAGATTATTAAAGGTAAAAAAAATGAATTTTAATTTTCTGAAAACTTCCAAAAGAAATTTGACCGAAGGATCTATGTTAAAAGCTTTGATTGCGCTTGCCGTACCTGTTGTTTTTGCTAATCTTTTGCAGACGGCTTATCAATTGATTGATACTTTTTGGGTTGGGCGGATCGGTGGGGATGCTGTTGCTTCTGTGACCTTGGCTTTTCCTATCATTTTTTTGATGATAGCGCTTGGCGGAGGGCTTGCGGCTGCTGGGGCGATTTTGGTGGCTCAATATAAAGGAAAGCGTGATTATAAAATGATTGATTTTGTTGCTGGGCAGGCTTTTTCGATGACTCTGTTTAATTCGGTGATTATAACGGTGGCCGGGTATTTTGCGGCGCAGCCTCTTTTGGAGTTGATGGGGGCGGAAGGTGCTGTTTTGGTTGGGGCTACTCAGTATTTGGAGATCTCGTTTTTGGGGACGGTTTTTATGTACGGGTTTTTGGTGTTTCAGTGGCTAATGAATGGGGTGGGGGATGTTGTGAGGCCGATGCTTATTGTTTTGAGTACAGTGCTGCTTAATTTGATACTTGATCCGCTTTTTATTTTTGGATATGGGAGTTTTGAAGGCATGGGCGTTTCGGGGGCGGCTTTGGCTACGGTTATTACTCAGGCGGTTGCGGCGATTATTGGTTTTGTGCTTCTTTTTAAACGGACTTATGGTGTACGTTTAGTGGTTTCGATGATGAAGCCGGATTTTAAATATATTGCTAAAATGTTTAAATTGGGTATTCCAGCTTCAATGGAGCAGGCTATGCGAGCATTTGGTTTTGCTGTTTTAGCTTTTTTGGTGGCAAGTTTTTCGAGTGATGTTATTGCGGCTTACGGTATTGGTATTCGGATTTTGAGTTTTATAATAATCCCGACTCTGGGGCTTGCGATGGCGACTTCGACGCTTGTGGGGCAAAATATTGGAGCCGGTAAGCCTGAGAGGGCTCAATATACCGTTAAATTGGCTGCAATGATTTCTTTCTTTTTGTTAACAGGTCTTGGAGTTTTTGCTTTTTTCTTTTCTTATGACTTGGTTGCTATGTTTGTTCCGAGTGAGCTGAGTGTGATTGCTATGGGTGGGCAGATGATTAGAATAATGGCATTATCGTTTGGATTTATCGGTTTGCAGCATGTGATTAACGGTGCTTTTAGGGGAGCCGGTAAAACGTTAACTTCTATGATTATTTCGTTAATCGCTTTTTGGGTTTTGACTTTGCCTTTGGCTTATATACTTTCAAAGCATACGGATATGGCAGAGGTTGGAATTTGGTGGGCGTTTCCTATAGCCAATGTTATTGCGTCGATTCTTGCTGTGATTTGGTTTATTTTTGGTGATTGGAAGAAAAAGAGCATTTTGGAGTGAGGGAACTTATAAAAAGTGATTGCTATTTTTTCCTAAAGATTTTTTTGAGCCAGCTTCTTGTTGTTTTAGTTTCTTGTTTTGAGGGAGTTGGTGTTGGAATTAGAGCTATTTTTGTGAATTTTGCTTGAATAGTTTTTGCAAGTGAATTTTGACCGGATGTACCGGATAATTTGTCGTTTAATTCTGTGCCTACCAGGGCTGTGAAATATTTGAAAAATTCGTCGAAGCTGATGGCTTCAGCGGGTGAGCTTGAATCCCAGGGGTTTGAGATGAATACTTGTCGTTGCATTTTATCAACTTTGAGAATTCCAAATGCGTGTTTGCGAGGGAATCTTTTTTGATCATCAACGAATTTTTTTTCCCGAATGGGGGTATAGGCTATTAATGGCATATTATCCGGATTTTCCGCATGTTTAATTAATTTTTCGATTATTTTTATTTGAATTGATGTGTCCGATTCCGCGAGAGTTTTTTCACTTACTCCTTCCGCTAAAAACTCATCGCTTCCGATGACAAAGTGTCTGCCATTGTCGCTAAATATTGCTTCAAGAACGTAGTTGCTTCCTTTGTTGTCATGTCCTTCATGAAGAGCAAGCATTGTGTTTATTGTGGCTATGGATTGATCTTCATTGGTTATTCTTTCACTTGAGAGATCACTTGGATTATTGATTATTCTTTGTTTCGATTTTTTGTGAGCTCTATCTGCCCAGCCTTCTTGCTTAATTAGTCTGCCCCAAGCGACTTCAAGTAGTTTTACTCCTAGAGACTCACTTTCAACACCTTGCCTGAGATTACCTTGATCGTCGTATGCTTCTCTGTTTAAATCCTCCTCACTAATTCTGATGGGGCGATCGGGATAATGAGGGAAGAGGATGGTGTAATTACCGTTATGATAATCGATGCTTTTATTAAATAGATTATTTATTAATTTGTGAGCGTAGGGGAGCTTCAGAATGACTATCAATGCCGCCAATAAAGTGCAATCGCCGATATTGCGTTGTTTGAATGTTGTTTGATCGATTCCTTGAGGGAATAATTTGGTAAGGAGAGGATGTTCCATTTGAGCTATGGAGTTTTCGGTAATGGTGACTTTATCTATTGCTGTTCCGTTTGTGCTTTTTGCTCGGGTTTGATAATTGCCGTCCATAATGCAAAAGCTTGAGTTTTGGTAGGTTAAGCTGAATTGCGAGTTTGAAAACTTTTTATTGGTAGGTCTTTCGTGTATGTCTGTTCGGCCAACTATTTTTGCGGGATCATTTTCTGTGAGAATAAAATGGTAATTTTGGAGATAGCTGATGAATTGGATTCCGTTTTCGATTTGAATTATGAAGCCCATTAAGAGACCTTGTTTTGTAAAAACTCTGATAATTTCGTTTGGGGATTTAAAATCCAGTTTTGTCCATCCTTTGTTTGGTACTTCCAGGTGATCTTTCTGGAATATGGTTGAGTTGGTGATTATATCTTTGATGATGGGAGTGGGTTCTTTTTCGGGTGTTTGGTTTTGAGGAAATTTCGGATTTTTTGAAGGAGGACTAGCGTTTATTTTTGCTTGTCTGGCTTGTTGTATTAGTTCTTCTTCAGTTGGGATGATTTTTATTTGTGGTAATTCTTGTTCAGGTTTTTGATAACTTTGGGGGTCTTTTTCAATAATTGTACCTTCAGGACTTGGTTCGTTTGG
>JAHJTR010000207.1 GCA_018829865.1 Patescibacteria group bacterium
AGGATGCAATCCTGCTCGAACGGGGTTAACGTTACGAAGTTAACGTTACGAAGCGGAGTGCAACTCCGCTCCAACTCCTAGCGGCCGAGCAACCGAGGCTAGCTTTTTTTCAATCTAGCCAACCGAGATTGAGCTAGATGGCTTTTTCCGGCGCCTAGAGCTATGGCCCAGGGGGCGTATTTTGGGGTTTTTGTTTTGATTCCGTAGATTTTGGCTGTTTCTGCGATTAGGTTGCAGATTTGCTCAATTTGGGTGAGTTTGCCGACTAGGGTTATTTTGTTTGCACCGTGGTAGCGCGCAGCCATTACTGCGCAGGTGCCTATGCTTTGGGCTATTAGGTTTATTATTCCGGCGGCGAGGTCTTTTTTTGAGTAGTGGTGGCTGCGCGCGATTTTGCCTAAATTGGCGGCTGTTTTGTCTCCGGGTATTTTTCCGATTCCTTTGCCGATTATGTCGGCTACCGTTAGGTCTACGTTTTTTAAGTCTCCTTTATTAAAGAGATTGATTATTTCATTGATTTCTGTGACTTGAAGCATTTCTTTGCAGAGAGCTAAAAATGTTCCTCCTCCGATGCCGGTTCCTCCCAGATGTTTTATTTTTAGAGGAGATTGAATGGTGTTGTTAAACTTGGGGATTTTGCTTTTGATTGGTGATGCGGCCGGACTAACTCCTACAATACATGTACCCGTGCCCATACTTACCACCACGCCTTTGTCGCCTTTAAAAAAATCCCAATCGTAACCGCCGTAGCCAATAGCGGGGAGTTCATTAATTTTAATTATATTGCTTGATTGATTCATTGTTTGCCAAAATTTGGTTTTTCCGCCTGTTACAATTATTTGATCATCGTCTTTGAGGTTTGGGATTATTTTTTTCAACTCGGAAAGCTGCAATTTGTCAGAGGTGATTTCGTGACTGCCAAGATATTTGCCGGTTTGTTTGCTTGATGTATTTTTGGGGGGAGAAGTCCACTTAACTATGTCTAGTGTTGATCCTCCGCTATCAAGGGAATAAATCATGTGTAATCGATTGATTAAATAACTTTATGGTATTTTTGGCAACATTTCTTGCCTGTTTCTTGGTTTATAAAATTTAAATTTCAATTGTTTTAGGCTAGAATAAGCAGGCTTAATATTAATTTAACAAAAATACCCATGAGTATTCAACTGGCTGCGATCATTATTTCGGTCGTTGCGCTTGCTTACGCTGTCTATACGGCGTTTAGTGTACTTAGCGCGGATGAAGGGAATGCAAAAATGAAGGAGATTGCCCAGGCAATTCAAGAAGGCGCGATGGCTTTTTTGAACAGGCAATTCAAAACCGTTGCAATCTTTGTAGTTCTTTTAGCCCTGATTTTAGGTTTTTTAATGCCTAAAGGTGATTATCACGATAGTCTGTGGCTCGCTGTCGGATTTATATTCGGTGCGGTGTTCTCGGGTTTAGCCGGGTATATTGGGATGAGTATTTCTGTTCGAGCTAATGTGCGTACTGCTCAGGCTGCCAAAACAGGGCTTAAAGAGGCTTTGAATATTGCGTTTAAAGGTGGATCTGTGACGGGGCTTGCGGTTGTTGGGCTTGCCCTTCTTGGAGTGAGTGGTTTTTATTATATTTTTACAAACTTTATTACGAATTCCGCAGGTGAACTTATGAGCGCCGGGCATGCTACCGGTTTGCTGATCGGTTTTGGTTTTGGTGCATCGCTTATTTCGCTTTTTGCTCGAGTTGGTGGCGGTATTTTTACCAAAGCTGCTGATGTTGGCGCTGATTTGGTTGGAAAAGTCGAAAATAATATTCCTGAGGATGATCCGAGAAATCCTGCTGTTATCGCTGATAATGTGGGTGATAATGTTGGTGATTGTGCAGGGATGGGTGCTGACCTTTTTGAGACATATGCTGTAACTTTGATTGCGGCTATGATTCTTGCTGCAAGTGATGTTTCTATTACTCAGAATTTCGGTGATAAGGCTATTTTGCTTCCTTTGGCATTTGGTGCAGCGGCTGTGATCGCCTCCATCATTGGGATATCTTTTGTGAAACTTGGACGAAAGCAAAATATTATGGGCGCTCTTTATAAAGGGATGCTGGTGACCGGGATTGTTTCTGCGATTGCTTTTTATTTTATTAATGATCAGATTACCGGGGATATTTATATTTATGGAGCTGCTGTTGTGGGGCTGCTTGTTACTTTGTTTATTAATATTATTACTGAATATTATACTTCTACCGAATATGATCCGGTTAAAAATATTGCGAAGGCGTCTGAGACAGGTGCGGGTACAAATATTATTACCGGTTTGGCTGTGGGGCTTAAAAGTACTTTATGGCCTGTGGTTTTGATTGTTGTGGCTATTATGTCGGCTTATTATTTCGGTTCTGAGTCTTCACTTGCCAATGGAATTTATGGTATTGCGATTGCTGCCGTGGCGATGCTTTCGACTACCGGTATGGTGATTGCTACCGATACTTATGGTCCGATTACCGATAACGCCGGTGGGATTGCTGAAATGGCGGGGCTACCTAAAGAGGTTAGAAAAATTACTGATGAACTTGATTCTGTTGGGAATACCACTAAAGCTGTAACTAAGGGATACGCTATTTCTTCTGCGGCTCTTGCGGCGCTTGTGCTGTTTCAGGCTTATAGAATGGAGCTTGGTGTCGAGATGGATTTCAGCTTAACTGATCATCGGGTTATTGTTGGATTGTTCTTGGGTGGGCTTTTGCCGTTCTTGTTTTCCTCTTATTGTATGTCGTCTGTGGGTAAGGCTGCTCATCAGGTTGTTGAAGAAGTTCGCAGGCAGTTTAGAGATATTAAGGGAATTATGGATGGAAGTGGGAAACCTGAATATGGTGAATGTGTGGATATTGTGACCAGATCAGCACTTAAAGAAATGATTATACCCGGCGTGCTTGCTGTTTCAGCTCCTATTGTTGTTGGATTTGTGCTTGGGCCTCAGGCTCTTGCCGGTCTTTTGGCAGGTGTGATTGTTGCCGGTTTATTGCTGGCACTGCAAATGTGTACAGGTGGCGGGGCTTGGGATAATGCTAAGAAGTATATTGAAGATGGTAATCATGGAGGAAAAGGCTCCGATGCTCATAAAGCGGCCGTGGTTGGAGATACAGTTGGTGATCCGTTTAAGGATACTGCGGGGCCGGCGCTTAATGCGCTTATTAAGGTGATTAATACGATTGCACTTATTATTGCTCCTTTGATTGTTACTTATCATTTGTTTGGGTAGAGATTGGAATGGAGCAGATTGGAATGGAGCAGGATGCAATCCTGCTCCAACTGTGATTCCGTTGAATGTTGGAGCGCGATTGTATCGGGCTCCATTTTTTTGATGTTGGTGTTTGCTTGACTATCAAAGTTGGAGCAGAGTTGCACTCTGCTCCGAAACGTTAAGAAGCGGAGTACAACTCCGCTCCAACTGTACTATTTAAAAATCCCCGGGGATTTTTACCATTCTATTATTTGCCCGCGGTTTTTTCATATACAATATTCTAAAATGTTTTTTAACGGAACTGAAGCTCTTGTACTCATAAGGGATGATGATTAGACTTAATATCCAAAAACTAAAAATAAAATGCAGAGTAAAAAAGAAACATCCGGTGATGTTGGTGTGCGAAGAAATGATTTCTCAAAAATTAGTGGATCCGGTGATTTAATTTTATCAAAACCCCTTGTTATTGCAGAAATAGATAGAGAAAATTGTGTTTTGAAAACTCAAGATGATCAGAAATTTAAAGTGCCGGTTTCTGTCTTGCCTGATCGCGCTGATATTAGACAAAATGTTGCTCTTAGTATAAAGAAATCTAATATTGGTGATAAGCTTTTAAATGAGAGGCATCGTAGACTGGAGGAGATGATTAATTAATGGTGAAACGGGCTAGGCTTTTTGAAGCTGTTCTTCCCATTTTACGCTACCCGGTTTTATCACCTCAATCCAGGTTTGGCCCGGTGTTAATTTGTAATTGTTGCCTTGTTCGTCTTTGAATTCGGTTTTTCCGTCTGCGCGTTTTGTCCATGTGCCTTCGCGAATTTTGCCGCGGGTGAAAAGATACGATTTGCCTGAGCCCGAGGTGATCATGTTTAGTCGTCCGTAGTTATCGTAGGGTTTGTAGGTTGTGAATTGTACAATGATATTTGCAGGAGTGAACTGGCTTTCATCCAAGTGATCAATGTGTTTTTTGCCAGCTAGCATCCTTTCATAATAATTTTTTTCGGCATTGTATTTATAATTTACGCGGTAGGTTATTCTTGAGAATTCGAGGGTGATATCGGTAGCGTCTTTAAGCTCACTTTCGCTTTTTTTGTCGAAATCGTTTGTTATGAACTCGAAACGTTTTTCTACTCCTTTTTGCCAATCTTTTGATTCAACTAGCTTTGATAATTCTTTTAAATTGCCGAATAAATTGTGAGGGGCATAGTATTTTTTGTCTCTGAAGAAGTATTTGCCCACTCCTTCATAATAAAGAGCTTCGGCATTAAGCACTTTTCCGGAATGAACTCTTTCTAATGCCGGAGGGCTACCACCTGCATGGGCGTAAACGGCTGAGTATTCTTCGGCGAAGCCTACGAAATAGGGGCGTGCCGATCTGATGGGGCCGAGTTTTTCGACTTCAAATGTATTGAAAATCCCCATGAATCTGGTTATG
>JAHJTR010000208.1 GCA_018829865.1 Patescibacteria group bacterium
AAAGGTTGAAGGAGAGACTGATGAAGAGATGGCTTTAAATTGGATAGGAATGATAACGGAAGCAAAGAAATCATTTGAAATTAAGATTGGTGGGAAAAACATGAAACTTGGAGCTATTGCTGGTGAGTTAGGGGAAGCAGGTCTTCATCCTACAAGTAACCCTGATGATTTTAAGAGATTAGGAATTGTGTTGTTTGGAGAAAAAGCTATTGAGTTATATAAAGAAAGGATTATAGAAGCCGTAAAGGCAAAGGTTGAAGGAGAGACTGATGAAGAGATGGCTTTAAATTGGATAGGAATGATAACGGAAGCAAAGAAATCATTTGAAATTAAGATTGGTGGGAAAAAAATGAAAATTGGAGCGATTGCTGGTGCGTTAGGGGAAGTAGGTCTTCGGCCTGCAAGTAACCCTGATGATTTTAAGAGATTAGGGATTGTGTTGTTTGGAGAAAAAGCTATTGAGTTATATAAAGAAAGGATTATAGAAGCCGTAAAGGCAAAGGTTGAAGGAGAGACTGATGTGGAGAAGGCTTTTGTTTGGGTAGGAATGACAAAAGTAGAAAAGAATGCATTTGAAATTAAGATTGGTGGGAAAAACATGAAACTTGGAGCTATTGCTGGTGCGTTAGGGGAAGCAGGTCTTAATCCTACAAGCAACTCTGCTGATTTTAAGAGATTAGGGATTAAGATATTTGGAGATCATGACTGTTTCAATTAATGAATTCTCCTATCGGAAAAAATATTAAATATAAGTTTATCAACTCCCAACCGTCATCCTAATATTAATACAATTAACAATAATATTATCCGCATAAAGCTCCAGCGCCTGAGAGTCTTTTGGTTCCAGTTTGATTTTTGTAAGTTTCTTAATATCCCACATGATGCTTTTGGTGTATGAAAGGAGTTTAATTTGATTGAAAGTGAGTGAGCCTATTAGGTGCGTTGTGGTGTTTTTGCAGCTTTGGCAAAAGATTTCTCCGGCGTCGGTGTAGTGTACTGCGCAGTCTTTTAGGCTTTTTTGGCAATTGCTGCATTCTTTGAATTCGGGCAAGTATCCCAGCATGTTGAGCATTATTATTTGGAGGAAGATTGAATGCTCCTTTGAGATGTTGATTATTAGGAGGGTGGTGGTTAGTAGGGCGAAGATGCTTTGGTTTAGTTGTGGTTGATATTCTATTTTTTTGATTAGTTCGAAGATTTTTGAGACTAAGATCAGATCTTTGTGTGAGCTTATTTTTAGGCCGCAGTCTTTATTGGTGTCTACGTCTTTTAAGATGAGCCAGTTGTGCGTGGTTTTGTGAATGAAAAAAACTCCTCGTTGGCCGATTTCTAGTTTGCCGATGAATTTGCTGCTGATTTTTAGGGCTCCTTTGGCCACCATTGTGAATTTGCCGTAGTCGGGGCTGATCATGTCTACGAATAAGTCGGCCTCGCCTTGTCTTCGTTTGCTTAAGATGATTGCGGGAGTGCTAAAGTCTCTCATGTTTTAAAATGGTCAGGCTGTGATATTTTTGCGGAAATGTAAATTTGTGGCGATCCAGGCGCTTAGTAGTCCGATAATTAATCCTCCCATAACTTCCACTCCAATATAGAGGGGCGTTTTGATTATGCTGATGTCGACGAAAAAGTTGGATGGGTCAAGTGTTTGGCTCATAATTATAATTGTGCCGATGCTGACCAGGCTGGCCACTAAGCCGTAAATCATTCCTTCAAAAATGAAAGGTAGTTTGATGAAAAGTGGGCGGGCTCCTACAAGCTTCATTACTTGTATGTCGTCTCTACGCGAGTAAATCGTTAGATGGATGCTGTTGATGATGATTAAGATGGTGCTGATCGAAAAAGTTACAATTAACCAAAATAAAAAGTTTTCGATGCTGCGGGTGATGGAGATTAAATTATTGGTGATTTGCTCATTAACTACATCGCTTTCATGTACTTGAGTCAGTAAGTCGCTGTACTCTCCTTGTTTTAAGAAATTAATAACTATTTGATGGTTTTCGGCTTTGTCGGTGATGATTGTTAGATCCGATGGCAAGGGGTTGCTGATTACATATCTTTCGAATGGGTCGTAATCTTTGGGGAAGGATTTTAGGAATTTTTTCATGGCTTCTTCTTTTGATGTGTAAGCCACATTTTTTACTTCCGGCATGTTTTTTAGTGAATCTTCGAGTCCTTTTATTCGCATGAGGTCGGCGTCATCCTTTAAATAAACGATTATATCCACTTTTTGTTGAAATTCATCGAGCTTTTTTGATGTTGAAATGTTCAGACTGACTGTGACATTCAAGATGAATAAAATAATGCTGATTACCAGAATTGTGCTTAATGTAAACAATTTATTGCGCATGATGTTCGAAATGCTCAAACTAATCCCTCTTTTAATTGTGATTAGTATGGATGACGAAAAAATTAATTTTAGTTTTTTGATCATGCGTTTTGTTCTTTTTTTGCTCTTAAAACCGACGATTTAAATATTTGTGGGTTATACGGGTCTATTCGTTTTATTTCGATATTTAATTTATTTTTTATGAGGAATTTTGGGAGGAGGAATGTGAAGACGAATTGATCGTAACCCAGAGCTAATATATCAGGTTTGTGCTTAAGAATCACTTTAAATTTGTCGCTTTTTTCACCTAAAATGGCTTTGTCGATTAAGGGGTGGTTTTTTAATGCGTTTAAGCGTTTTTTTTCGCTGATTTCCGGTTCCTTTTTCTTGATTTGTTTGACCGTTAGATCTCTTGCTACTACGGCTATTACTTGATCGCCCAGCTTTTTTGCCTCCTTAATAAAAAACTCATGACCCGCATGAAGATTATCGAAAGTTCCAAATATCATTACCTTAGTTTTCTGACTCATGTTTGTACTTTTTGAAATTTTATAGATTTTTGAAGAGGAAGAAAAGTATAGACACAATCAAAATAATTGCAACAGCTGCGGCTAAAAAGATTTTGTTTAATTTTGGGCTGTCGCTTCCTTCATAAGCTGTGATGTTGATTTTGAGGCTTGATCCTGCGTAAATCAGGGCGCAGATGATGAAGGGGATGAATGTGGTTTTGTAAATTAATTCGATTGTTGAATTTGTGCTTAGTGAATAGGTTAGAGAGCCGGTGATCAGGTGAATTCCTCCTATTGCTAAAAAGAAGAGAAATGAAACTTTTTGAATATTTTTTAAATTTGTGTTCATTTTTTTTGTATTATTTAAAGTGGCTCAATTATACAGATAATTCAATTTGTTTTCTAGTTGATGATTATTGATTTTGCCCTCTTTGCGGGGGTGTGCTAAATTAGTGGCACAATTTTAAATGTTAAGATTTCTTGAATGGCGATAACAAGGGATGAAATATTACATATAGCTAAATTGGCGCGGCTTAATCTTAATGAAAATGAGATTGATAAATTTACCGGGCAGTTTCAGGATATATTGGGTTATATTGATATGCTGAATGAGCTTGATACTGATGATGTTTTGCCTACCAGCCAGGTTACGGGGCTTTTGAATGTGATGCGGGAGGATAAAGAGACGCGGTTTAGTGATAAAGAGAGTTTGCTCAATTGTTCGAATTTGCCGAAAGAAAGAGGGCAGATTAAGGTTAAGTCTGTATTTTAATTTTTTTGTAATGGCCGATTTGTCGAAATTAAATATTGCCGGGGCGCGTAGGGGCCTTAAGAATAAGGAATTTTCTTCTGAGGAATTGACGAAGGCTTGTTTTGGAAAAATTAAGGAACGGAATGATGAGTTGAATGCTTTTTTGGAGATTAATGAGGATGAGGCGCTTGTTAAGGCTAAAGAGGTTGATGGTCGAATTGCTGCCGGCTACGATGTTGGCGAGCTTGCGGGAATACCGTGTTCGCTTAAAGATGTGGTTTGCGTTGAAGGAATGAGGGCGACTGCCGCTTCGAATATTTTGAAAGATTATTCGCCTCCGTTTGATGCTGTGGTTGCTGAGCGGCTTAAAAAAAGTGATGTTGTGATTTTGGGGAAGACGAATACTGATGAGTTTACATGCGGTGCTTCGACTGAGACTTCGGCTTTTGGCGTGACCAGAAATCCGGTTAATCCTGAATGTGTTCCGGGTGGTTCAAGTGGAGGGAGCGCGGCTAGTGTGGCGGCGGATATGAGTTTGTTTTCGATTGGGACTGATACGGGTGGATCGATCAGGCAGCCGGCGAGTTTTTGCGGTGTGGTGGGTTTGAAGGTGACGTACGGGCGGGTGCCGCGTAGCGGTGTGATTTCGATGGCCAGCTCGTGGGATACGGTTGGGCCATTAACTAAAACGGTTGAAGATGCGGCTTATGTGCTGAATGTGATTGCCGGAGCGAGTGAAATGGATTCGACGACGCCAAAAGTTGATGTGCCGGATTATACCGCTAATCTTGAGAAATCTGTTAAAGGGCTTAAAATAGGTGTGCCAAAAGAGTTTTTTATTGATGGATTAGATGAGGAAGTTGAGAAGAGTGTG
>JAHJTR010000025.1 GCA_018829865.1 Patescibacteria group bacterium
ATTCAAGATTCCCTCAATCAAAATGATTACAGTTATGAATGGTTCGAAACAATGCCCGTTGCCAGCCAGCCTCTCGATCAATTCATTAATCAAAAATTCGATAAAATTATAGTTTCAGGAGGAGACGGAACCGTCCGCGAAATAGTTACGTTCATGGTACAAAACAACATCAAAACACCCCTTGGAATAATCGCTCAGGGCACAGCAAATCTTGTTGCCACATCCCTAAACATCCCTGTTTTTAGCATAAAAAAAGCCATTGATTTCGCACTGCATAAAAATGGGATTCCTCTCGATGTAATGGTTATCAACGAAAAACACATCGGACTAATCGCCGCCGGACAAGGCTACGACAGCGTCTTCATTCAAGGCGCAACCCGCAGCCTCAAACGTAAATACGGATTTATCGCCTACATCATCTCTTTTTTAAAAACATTCTTCCTTTACCCCTCAAAAAACTACAAAATCGTCATTGACGGAAAAAGATATTATGCCACGGGCAAACTCGCAGCTGTCTTCAACCTGTTATCACTCGGCAACACAAAAATCGGCAACCACATTTCACCACAAGACGGATTACTGAATATCGCAGTTTTCAATCCCAAATCACTCTACGACATCCTTAAAATTTCAATCTCTTTTTTACTTCGAATCAAAAGAATCAAAAAACCCAAAATGCAAATTTTCGAAGGCAAAAATGTCTCAATCAACATGAAAAAAGGCAAATGGATACAAATCGACGGCGAAACATTCAAAGGCAAAAACCTGCAAATCAAAGTAAAACCTCAAGCCATAAACATTATTTATGAAAAACAATTCAACAACTGATTCAAAAGTCGCCCCCTCTAAATCAAACAACTTTTGGTCTTTCATCTCAAAGTTCACAGTTTCACTAGGCGGCGTTGGCTACATAAAACCCGCCTCAGCCACATGGGGCAGCCTATTTGTAGGAATAATTTTATATTTCACATTCCCCCACCTCCAAATCTGCACAAAAATCACCATTGCGCTTATCACCTTTGCAATAGGCACAATCCTAGCCAATTACATCGAAAAAACCCAAAAAACTCACGACCCCCATTTCGTCATCATCGACGAAGCGGTCGGAATGATGATTGTATGCCTTTTTTTAAGTCAAGTATGGTGGCATTTCATAATCGCCTTCATCCTTTTCAGAATCTACGACATCGCCAAACTCTGGCCATCATCATTTTTCGACAAACGCCAAGGCGGCTTCTCTATTATGATCGACGACGTAATTATGGCCATCCCCGCATTATTTATTATGGAGGTCATTAGACTCCTCACTTAAAAATACTAAAAAATGGAAAACATGCTAAACGAATATCGCAAACTACTCAGAATAGAACAGTGGTACAAAAACCTTTTAATATTTTTCCCCCTATTATTCGCACCGAAATACTTAATTCACGAATGGCAACTGCTACTTATCGGATTTATAGGCTTCTGCTGCGTCTCATCAAGCACCTACATAATCAACGATTGGGTAGACCGCGAAAAAGACGCAATTCATCCAACAAAAAAATTCAGACCACTCGCAAGCGGTAAAATCAGCGGTAAACAGGCAATAATTGTATCACTCATTTTACTAGTCATCACATCAGCAACAATATTTTTACTCGGCAAATTCTATGCCTTTGTAATCATCACTTACTTCATCCTCACCAACCTCTACTCGGCGGGCTTAAAAAATCTACCGATCATCGATTTAGCGCTTATCACCTTCAATTTCATCTTGCGCAGTCTAGCCGGAATGAAAGAAACCCCCAGCCTAACCGGCCTCCCATATTATCTGGCACTCTTTAGTATTATCTTCATTTTATTAAATCATAAGAGAAGGAGTGACATAAAATTACTCGGAGAAAAAGCCGCTAGCCACAAGCCGGTATTGCAATTCTACACCAAACAAAAATTATATTTTCTCAGATTTTTAAGCTATATAATTTTAATTCTCAGCCTTTATCTTTTAGCAATTCAAGGAGTATCAATCATCACCTTAATCAGTACGGGAATTTTAGTAATCATCACCAGCATCATTTTTTCAAAAAACCCAAGCATCGTAATGAAACCGCACTATCTACTTAAATTATGGTATTGGGATCTCATCGTAGCAGCAGTTATAACAGCAAATATCTTTTTGCAATAAAACATTGAGAATAATAATACAAAAAACGCTCCTAATATCAACATAAGTTTTTTAACTTTGCCACTTAATACTACACCCCATACTCGGAAATTGATCTGAAGAAGGAATCTGTCCATTAATTAAAGCCTGAAGCGCTTCATCAAGATCATGCTTTGTTACAGCCTTTTCATCCTCCCAATTATCATCAATTCGCCCATGATAAACCAATTTTCGATTTGAATCATACACAAAAATATCAGGCGTGCACACAGCCCCATACGCTCGAGCCACAATCTGATCAGTATCCTGCAAATAAGGGAAATTCATCTCATATTTAGCATAATACTCCTTCATTTTTTCCACACTATCTTCAGGATAATCCGGATTATGATTTGCATTTATCCCAATAAATTGAGCCTCCCCCAGATATTTTTTTTGGAGATTAACAAGCCTCCCCCAAACCGCCTGCACATAAGGGCAATGATTACACATAAATATAATCACCAACAATTTACTTTTACCGTAATCATCAAGCGAATGCATCTGATTATCCACTCCACTAAGAGTAAAAGCATTTGCAGGAGCACCAAGGGTAACATTTTGAGATTCCAAAAGTACCATAATTTGAAGGTTAAGTTTTTTAAATAATACTATTTTAATAGGAGTTTTAAAAGTTAGTTCAGAAGATAAAACACAGCTTACACTACACCATCACTCATCTGTTATAATAAACTGGCAAAATTGCATCCTACAAACGTTAAAGCCAAACAAACATTAAACGTTTAAGCTGGGCTAAATAAACGTTGGAGCAGGATTGCATCCTGCTCCATTCACCCCCAAAAACCCCATCCACAAAATGAACAAAAGCCCCAAAAACCTAAAACTCCACGCGAAAGAAGTCTTAAAAAGATTAAAAAAACATTACCCCAATGTCACCTGCGCCTTAAATCACAAAAACACCTTTGAACTATTGGTGGCAACCATTCTTTCAGCGCAGTGCACAGACAAAAGAGTAAAT
>JAHJTR010000209.1 GCA_018829865.1 Patescibacteria group bacterium
GCGGCGCGTATGGGGACTCTGTGCAAACCCAAAGGAAAGAAGGGCGGGAAGGCAAAAATTCCTCCCCCAGACCCCCTCCTTTTTGCCTTCCCTCCTAAAAGAGACCCGATGAAAACCAAGCAGGCTACATTTTTTGGGGCAAAATCAGAGTAGGTAAAATGGATACAAAAAATTAGATTTCACGCTATGCAGGTACAACATTATTGACAAATGTCAAACCATCGCTATACTGCTTACAGCTAAGTAAATTTTAACTTAAACATGAACAATACTGTCTTAGAACAATTTCGCTTTATAATGATGATGAGCCCCACGGACCTCGTGGTGAGCTCTTCTAACACTTGAGAATAGAAAAGAAGAATTAACACTCACATATCCACGAAGTTCGTAAGAATCTCGTGGATTTTTTTATGCATAAATTTTATCGCAATGAATGAATCCCCTTTACAACAAGGCTGTCCAAATAAATTCTGTGTTAATCACGGGAAATATAATGACGAAGCAGTAGCAACACATGACAAAAAACACAAGCGCCTGCGTTGTAGATCATGTGGGAAAACTTGGGTTGCTCACTATAAATCTTTTTATTATGGCTTAAGGACTCCAGTGCCAAAAATACAACGAGCTTTTGAATTACTCGACCGAGGTTTTTCTATCCGACGTGTTGCTGATTTTGTGGGAGTTAGTTCTAGCACGATTATGCGATGGAAAAATAAATCATGAACAATTTTTATTTTAATTTTAAATGATGTCACCTCTTGATAAATATTTAAGGACAGTAGAAGAAAATTCGCGACCCTTAAGCGTCTTGTTTCCGGATGAGTTGAAAACCGTTTTAGCTGAAATGGGTAATTTTCATAAAAGGATAGATGCCATAAATGGCCAGTTACCAACTATCGCAGATAGCCTTAGAGGTCAAGCACTTAGATTGGAGCTACAGTTATCAAGACGGATCAAAGCAGAACAAAGACGGTTACAACAAAGACTTACCAGTGTCGGAACTCCTATTTCAGTCTGGCCTGTTTATGATGCAATTAAAGCCATTCGTGAATTATTAAGTGACTCGCCAGATTTCCTTCAAACGCAATGGGAACGAGTAGAGCTTCTTCATTCTCAGGAATTAGCCATCGCTTTAGCTAGGATTTTGAAACCATATATCGAAACTACATTAGATGACCTTAAAACCGTAGAATTGACTGAAATAGGATCTAAAACAGGTGATTTACTTACTCGGCTTGCAGGGGAGCTACAACAAGAATGCGGAAAAGATGTTCAAGCAAATGGTTATGATCTTGAACCACGCAGACCTCTTTTTGAGAGACACTTTGGGCTTGCGGATGTATCTCCAGAAAATTTAGTGCACGTAGAGGGAGCCGACTTGCTTGAATTGAGAGATTCTAACATACGCCCACCAGATATTTTGTTGCTTTCCAATATTCTTCATAAGCTTCCGCCTGAGTTACACACGCGCACTTTACAAGAAGTGCATCAGTTCGTTGGTCCTGATGGAATTGTGGTACTCAATAATCCTCACTATAGCCACAGAGACGGTACAGCTCATCTCAAAACTCTGTATCAAGCTGGTGACCATAGTGAACATCCCGAAGCAATCCGACCGAATGAGGGATGGGAAACAATAGCCCGGAGAGCTGGTTTCCAGATTTTGGGAAGACATTTTATCGGTCCAGAAACTGGTTTTTTGGATGACTTTCAACACAGCGTACTAATTTTACAATCATAATCTCTTTAATCTCATCATCATGTCAGTAACATTACAAGAATCCCTGGAAAAACTAATTCAAAATCCAAAACAATTTACCGGCAACAAGAATTTTCCCAAAAAAATTCATATATACGACGAAACATTGCGTGATGGCGAACAAATGCCTGGTGTAGCTTTTAGCCCAGATCAAAAGGTCGAAATTGCTAAATTATTGAGCGAATTGGGTGTTGATGTTATTTTACCAGCCTTTATTGCTTCTTCTAAGTCTGATCAAGAAGCCTACAAAAAGATTCTTAAATCGCAACAAAGTGGGGGTATTCGCAAAGAGATTGAAATTATTACACTAGCTCGTGCAAATAAAAAAGACATTGATTTGGCAGCAAAAATCACACAAGAAACTGGCACAGATTTAGCACAAGTTGGTATTCTAATCCTCTCTACCACTTCTGATCTTCATCTCAAGTACAAACTCGGAAAAATACTTCTAAAGTATAAAGGCAAACCCATTCAAGAATGGCTTAAGACTCCTGTCAGTTGGTATCGCAAAGCGAATATTGATTTTATCGTCGAGCATATTGCTTATGCCAAGAAATTGGGATTCGGCTCAATTGAATTTGCTGCTGAAGACGCCTCTCGCGGTCGTCGTGATTACCTCATTCAGTGGGCAAAAGCCTGCCAGCAAGCTGGTGGCACACGACTTTGCTTTTCAGACACCTGCGGGGTGTTTACCCCAGATGCAGTCGATTACTATTTCAAGAAACTCATCCGTGAGTTGCCTTATCTTTCGATCACAGCTCATTTTCATAACGATTTTGGGTTAGCGGCTATCAACACAGTGCAAGCCTTGAGTCACGGGGTAACTCATGCCAGTATTACAGCTTGTGGCCTTGGAGAACGAGCAGGAAATGGCTCTATTCATCAAATCGTTATGATCTTAAAGGAGCTTTATGGCATCGATCTCCCCAATTTCCGCTATGAAAAATTATGGGAGCTAAGAAAGTTGATTGAACAATATTCAGGCATCCCAATTCAGCCACACGAACCAATTATTGGGAACCATGTTTTTTCTCACGAATCCGGAATTCATACCGCCGGAATCAACATTCATCCAGCTATTTATCAATTCCTTGATGAAAAAATAGTGGGAGGCAAGCATGCTTTTGTGTACGGAAAGCATAGTGGCAAGGCGGCTATTTTACATATTTTAGAAAAAAATCCAATCCTAGCAAAAAAGTATAAAAACCAATTAAATGATCATTTAATTAATAAGACTCTCTCCGAAATCAAAAATGCTAGGGAATCAAAAATAGTGGAAGAAGGTCATCGTGATTTTATTGATAGTTACTACGATCACTTAAATTATCTAGGCATATCAGAAGCAGAAGTCTTAGATATCCTTTTACTTAATCTCAATCACTAATTTTTTATCTCATGGCAACTCAATTTCAACTTTCCAAAAATAGCAAAGGCATTAAACCCACAGTAATGACAAATATATTGAAATGGGTGGTTCAAAAAGGCATTATTTCCTTTGCTGGGGGGATGCCCGATCCAAGCTTATTTCCTTTACAGGAAATTACTAAAGCATCACAAAAAATCGCCAAGGAAACAGGCCCAATTGCATTACAATACGCGCCAGCCCAAGGGCACTTGGGTCTCAAAGAGTATTTCGCTGATTATTTTCGAGAAAGAGGAATTAAGGTATCTCCAGATGATCTAGTTCCCATTTCAGGTGTCCAACAAGGCATTCATTTAACCTGTGAACTCTTTCTAAATACAGGTAATTCGATACTAATTACAGCACCTACATATTTTGGGGCCTTACAAACCTTTGACGCTTTCTTGGTAAATTACTTAAGTATTCCACTTACTGAAAAGGGCATTGATTTGAAGCAGCTGGAGCATATTTTCAAAACAAAGAAGCCCAAATTCTTTTATGTAATTCCTAATTTTCAAAACCCTTCGGGGATTACCATTCCTGAGTCACAACGACCAGAAATTGTTCGATTAGCAAAACAATATAAAATCCCTATTATTGAAGATGATGTTTTTGGTGATCTTTATTTTGATAAGCCTATTCGACCTTTAAAATCATACGATCCTGAGCAGGTTGTTTACCTCACTAGCTTTTCCAAGACTATTTCTTCTGGTTTCCGCTTAGGATTTGCAGTACCACCGAAAAAGTTAACCCAAAAATATATTTTAGCCAAACAATTAAATGATGTTGGTTCTAGCACTTACGCTCAATATATAATCCATGAAATTTGCAATAATGGTACTTTTAAATCACTGTTAGTGAAATTGAGGAAAGAATATAAAAAACGTAGAAATGCACTCTTGAAATCATT
Organism: Patescibacteria group bacterium; assembly: GCA_018829865.1. GTDB lineage: Bacteria > Patescibacteriota > Gracilibacteria > UBA1369 > JAHJTR01 > JAHJTR01. Next base: position 4,072 of record JAHJTR010000209.1, read on the forward strand.
AAACAACTATTGCTATGATTTTTGCCATTGGACTAACCCCCAAGGAGGAATGTTTCTGTGGGTCTATTTAGATAAAAAAATAGATGCAGAGTCACTGCTAACAGTTTGTGCGAAGCAAGGCTTGGTCTTTTTGCCTGGATCAGCTTTTTTCCCGCATGGAGATGGAGGCAAAAATGAGCTTAGGCTCAGTTTTTCTAATTTGTCGCCTGATAAAATTGAAAAAGGCATCCAATTATTCTCAAAAATTGCCAACTCTTTATGACTAACAAAAAGCCGAAAAATATAATCGAAAAAATTTGGAACGCTCATGTCGTTCATGTTCAGGATGGTCATCCTGATATTTTTGCAATCGATTTACAGTTAATACATGAAGTTACTTCACCGCAGGCTTTTGATGAGCTCCGAAAACACGGGCAAAAATTTTACGCACCCAATCGATGCATTGCTACCATAGATCACAATGTCTCGACTGAAGTTGATCGCATAAAAGGAGGAACCATCGCGAGTCGATTCCAAATGAAAAAGTTGCGTAATAATTGTAATGAGTTTGGTGTGAAACTATTTGATGTTGGATCCGGTAAACAGGGAATTATTCACGTCATTGGACCCGAGCTTGGTCTGACGCAGCCAGGCATGACAATTGTATGCGGTGATAGTCACACATCAACTCATGGAGCATTTGGAGCTATTGCCTTTGGGATTGGGTCAACAGAAGTGAGTCATGTAATGGCAACGGGTTGTCTCCTTCAAAAAAAGCCTAAAACCATGCGAGTCCATTTTGTTGGCTCTCGAGGCAAAGGAATCACTGCCAAGGATTTAATTTTAAAATTGATTCAAGTGATTGGAATTGCAGGGGCTACAGGATTTATTTTGGAATATACAGGTAAGGTAATACGCAATTTAAACATGGAGGAGCGTATGACTATTTGTAATATGAGCATTGAATGTGGTGCACGAGCAGGTTTAATTGCTCCCGATGAAACAACATTTGAATATATTAGGAGTCGTCCTGGTGCACCTGAAGGAAAATATTGGTCTAAGGCAGTTAAGCATTGGCGTTCTCTTGTGAGTGATGAAGGTGCTGATTTTGATCAAGAAGTAGAAATTGATATTTCAAACATGACGCCACTTGTAACATGGGGAATAAACCCTGCATTGTCAGTTGAGATTGATGAAAATATTCCCAAATTAACAAAATTGGTAGCAAATGAGTTAGATTTGGCGAAGATAGCTTTTAAATATACGAAACTCAAGCCAGGTCAGTTAATGGATGGCGTTCCTATTGATTATGTATTTATTGGCTCTTGCACCAATGCTCGAATAACAGATCTACGAGCTGCTGCAAAAATCATGAAAGGCAAAACAGTAGCAAATGGCGTAAAAGTTTATGTAGTACCAGGCTCTGAAACTGTGCGCGATCAATCCATAAAAGAGGGTCTAGACAAGGTATTTATTGAAGCTGGGGCAGATTTTCGCCAACCCGGTTGTAGTATGTGCCTTGCCATGAATGACGATAAAGTCCCCAAGGGCAAACGCTGTGCGAGCACGTCCAATCGTAATTTTATAGGCCGCCAGGGGCCTGGTTCAATCACTCACTTAATGAGCCCTATTATGGCGGCAGCGGCAGCTATTGAGGGAAAAATTGTTGATGTTCGTAACTACCTTTAACAATGTTTAAAACCATTACTTCACAAATCGTTCCAATTCCACGCCGTGATATCGACACGGATATGATTATCCCCGCTGAATTCTTAACCTGTACTGTAAAAACTGGCCTTGGTAAGTATTTGTTTGCTCATGTGCGTGAAAGCGAAAAAGATTTTGAGTTGATGAATCGATTTAATAATTCCCAAATTATTGTCGCTCGTCAAAATTTTGGATGTGGAAGTTCTAGGGAGCATGCAGCATGGACTTTGTATGATTGGGGAATTAGAGTAATTATTGCTCCAAGTTTTTCGGATATTTTCAAAAGCAATGCTACAAAAAATGGTGTTTTGCCAGTCATTCTTCCCGAAAAGGTAGTGGAATCGATATTAAATGATGCGATATACAGTGACAGCTATATTGTGAACGTTGATTTGCCTGATCAAAGGGTGCAACTTCCGACAGGTAACACGCATCGTTTTGAAATTGATTCCTATCCAAAAACTCTTTTGCTAAAGGGCGCGGATGATCTAGATTATTTATTGTCCTATGCGAAAGAGATTCGTTTGTTTAACGAAAAACATGCTGGGGATATATTTTTTAATGTTGTTAATTTATGAATAAAACAATTGCTATTCTTGCAGGCGATGGGATTGGGCCGGAAGTTATGCAAGAAGCACTCAAAGTACTTGATTGCGTTGCAGAAAAATTTGGGCACATTTTCAACTATCATCACGCATTAATTGGTGGAGCAGCATGGGATGTGCATGGTAATCATTTCCCAGATGAAACTAAGCAGGTTTGTGAGTCTTCCGATGCTATTTTGCTTGGGTCTGTTGGTGGTCCTCCTGAAAAGCAGATGGATGAGAAATGGAATGGATGTGAAATCGCTTCTGTTCTGTGCTTACGGAAACATTTTGATTTTAATATTAATTTGCGCCCATCTAAAGTCTACCCTTCGCTAAGTAAATTATGCTTTCTGCGCTCTGATATTGCTAAGCAGGGGCTTGATATATTGACGGTGCGTGAGTTGAGCAGGGGAATTTACTTTGGAGAGCATAAAACTGAAAAAATTAAGGGGCAAATAATAGCACACGATGTGATGGAATATGATGAAAAAACCATTGAAGCAATTGCAAATACAGCCTTTAAAGCAGCCCAAAGCCGTTCACAAAAAGTCACTTCAGTCGATAAAGCTAATGTGCTCGAATGCAGCAAACTTTGGCGGGAAGTAGTAACACGTGTTGCGATGAATTACCCGAACTGCATGCTCGAACACATGCTAATAGACAACTGTGCGGCTCAGCTAGTCAGGCAACCTTATTCTTTTGATGTAATCGTAACTAGCAATATGTTTGGCGATATTCTTTCTGATGAAATTGCTGTACTTGCTGGATCAATCGGAATGTCGCCCTCTGCCTCATTGAATTCTAGTGGATTCGGGATGTATGAACCGTCTGGCGGTAGCGCACCTGATATAGCAGAGAAAGGTATTGCAAACCCAATTGCTCAAATCCTTTCTGCCGCTATGATGCTTAAGTATTCTTTTGAAATGCATACAGAATATAATGCAATTGTAGCCGCCATCGAAAAAGTTTTAGAAGAGGGGGCTCGTACTGCTGATATAGGGAATGCAAATTTTATATCTACAACTAAGATGGGTAAATTAATTGTGCAAAAAATCTAATAGCACGTCACCTCATACTGCTTTCTTAAACCAGTTAAAATCTTTTTGCTGTGTATTATATTACTACTTTTATAATAATTTTTGGATATTAACGCCAAGCGCTTCAGCTAGTTTCTCAATATTTTTTAATGATACATTCCTTCCACCCTGTTCGATATCACTAATATAAGTCCGATGTAGTCCGGATTTAACAGCCAATTGTTCCTGAGATAATCCATTAAGTTTGCGTATTTCTCTTATTTTCTTTCCAAATTTCAATTGAATATCTGACATTAGAATTAGGTTATTTATTGACTACATTTTATATTTTGCATATTATAAGTCTACAGACTTTGAATAACATTATGAATGAAGATTTTACACTAAAAACAAATTCGAACTGCCCCAAAAAATGTAGCCTGCTTGGTTTTCATCGGGTCTCTTTTAGGAGGGAAGGCAAAAAGGAGGGGGTCTGGGGGAGGAATTTTTGCCTTCCCGCCCTTCTTTCCTTTGGGTTTGCACAGAGTCCCCATACGCGCCGC
>JAHJTR010000026.1 GCA_018829865.1 Patescibacteria group bacterium
AGAATCATTAAAAAAAGTCATTGGAAGCAAAGGCAGCATTATTGTCTGGAACAAAAAGTTCGAAAAGAAATGCAATGAAAACATTGGCGAAGTATTCCCGGAATATGCAGAAGAAATGGCCAAAATTAATGAAAGGCTATTTGATTTAATGGATATATTCCAAAAAAACCTCTACGTGCACAAAGACTTCAAAGGCAAATACTCAATCAAAAAGGTATTACCGGTGCTTGATCCTGAATTAAGTTATAAGGAGTTAAATATACAGGACGGATCAATGGCCATGAATTCATGGAAGAAATTAGTCTTTGAAACAGCGAACGAAGCAGAAAAAGAACAAATCAAAAAAGACATGTTGGAATACTGTAAACTGGATACTTGGGCAATGGTTAGGATTTATGAAGCTTTGAAGAGATTGTAATTTAGGGGTTTGAGGAAGACAGCATCGAAGAGAAGGAGGTAAGTTTTGAAATGGTGAAGAGTCGTTTTGGAGTTCCACCATTTTTAGATAAATTTTATCAGTTTGATGAAACCCTCAAAGAAGTAGGCTATACAGGGTTAAAAGAAGGGCTCAATGGATATTTCCCAACGCCAAAAACGATTTATTTATAAGGGGAAAACGAATACAATATAGCCATATCAAGCTACGTTATTGGGGAAGATACTCGCGAGGCGGTAAATATTACAGAACTCAACGAAAAAATTGCAAAAATCGTCGCAAGGCAAAATGAATTTAGGGTGGCAATTGATGATATAGTTGAGAATATTGAACAAAATAATTAAAAGATTTATGAAAAATGAATTACAAAATCAGATAATTATTTATGAAGACGACGATGGAGAGTCTCGTATTGAAGTAAGACTTGAAGGTGAAACTGTTTGGCTTACGCAGGCACAATTGGTTGACTTGTATCAATCGAGCAAATCCAATGTTAGTGAACATATTAAACACATTTTTGAAGAAGGCGAATTGGTCAAAGATTCAGTTGTTCGGAAATTCCGAACAACTGCTGTTGATGGTAAAGATTATAATACTATTCACTATAACCTCGATATGATTATTTCGCTGGGTTATAGGATTAAATCACATGTTGCTACAAAATTTCGTATCTGGGCAACGGAGCGTCTTCAAGAATACATTATCAAAGGTTTTACGATGGACGATAAGAAATTGAAGAATTTAGGCGGAGGCGGATATTGGAAAGAGCTTTTGGATCGTATTCGTGATATCCGCAGTAGTGAAAAGGTTTTGTACCGTCAGGTGCTGGATTTGTACGCAACCAGCCAAGATTATGATCCCAAGTCCACTGAATCAATTGAATTTTTTAAGATTGTGCAGAATAAGTTGCATTACGCAGCTCATGGTCATACTGCCGCTGAAGTGATTGTCGAGCGCGCAGATGCCGGTAAGCCGTTTATGGGACTCTTAACTTTTTCTAAAGGAGGAGTGGCTAAAAAAGATATTGCGGTAGCAAAAAATTATTTAACGGCAAAGGAATTAAAAATTTTGAATAATTTGGTTTCGGGGTATTTTGATTTCGCGGAAATTCAGGCAATGAAGCGCAAGCCGATGTTTATGAAAGATTATATCAAACAACTGGATAATATTTTATCAGCAACCGGTGAGAAATTATTGTCTGATGCCGGAAGTGTGAGCCACGAAAAAGCGATTGGTAAAGCTGAGTTGGAATATAAAAAATATCAGGAAAAAACTTTGTCGCCGGTGGAAAAAGATTATTTGGAAGTGATAAAAACGGTTGAAAAAAAGATAGAAATGAAAGCAAAAAGAAAGTCTTCTAACTCTAAGAAATAATATGATAACTAAAATATCAAAACTCAAGAATTTTGGCATATTTCATGACTTTTCTTGAAAAACGGAACCTCCTGGATTCAAGAAGTATAATCTGATTTATGGTTGGAACAGAAGCGGCAAGACAACAATTTCTCGCATTTTTGAAAAAATAGAGGCATTACTTGGTAAGACGGGTATTTCGGAAGCGTTGGATAGATTGAAAAATGGCCAAAAAGCCCATTAGCACAAGAATTAAGTCTCGTTTTGCGCGATCTGGCAAGAATAGCAGATACACCTCATCCATAGCAGTTAAACCGGCAAGAATAAGAAATTTACGGGCAGGCGCATTCACGCGTTCAATCCCCCATTCACACCTACCAAACCAACCCTACTCCCCAATCCCAAGCTTCCCCCTAAGATCCTCCAACTTAGCATCCCTTCCCTTATCTCCAACAAAAATCTTCAGCACCCTCTGAATCAATTTACTAACATGCCCAACAACACCCAACCCAGGAATCGCAGAAGCCAGCGCCTTACCAACATCACCAGCCGCACCATAAAGCCCTTCTTGCTGCTTCTTACTACTATACACATTATACCGCGCCACTCTATTATCATGAATTTTCTTCAAACACAGCCTCAGCAACCCAAGAAAATGCTTTTGAGCATCAACAGAGTAAACCCCAGGCTCAACATTCAGCTCTTTTAAAAGTATGCCAAAGGTATCATCCATCACCAATCCATCAGGGCCCATAATTTCCTCCATTAAACCTTTCATTCGATCAGATTTAAGCCCGGGCAATTCCGGACACATAACAGTATTGTATTCTTCCTCATTATTTAGTGCATCTGATTTTTTAGGAGGTTCAACCTTAAGCACCTCACCCAAAAACTGCTTACCCAGATTCTTTGCCGCCGCTTCAGCTTGTTTCTTCAATTCATCATGATGCGCATGAAGCCTTATCATCATCACATCCGCAAAATCACCTCCACCACCAAGAATTTGAATCATATTAGATATAGCATCACTCATCCTAATCTGCTGATTTCCATTAGATTCCGGATCCAACGACCAATTAACCGGACCAATCGGATCCGTTACGGTATCAGCCTCCTCATTTAATAAATCTTCCCGAGTTGATCCACCAGCCTCTAACTGAGCATAAGGATCCAATACAGTTTCACTACCATCATCCTCAAAATATTCCAAATATGATTCCCAAGTCTCAGCGGCTAGAGATCCCGGAGTGTTTGTCACAGCCGAAGCCTCAAGTCTCGTCTGATCTTCATCCTCTGCCCAGTCGAATTCCGTGCCAATATCATCACCCATATCTCCAACTGTCGGAGGGTCAACGCACAATTGTGTTTGATCACCCATATCTACAACTGTCGGAGACTCAAAGCCCAATCGTGCCTCACCACCATTATCTACTACTGTCGGTGGCACAAAGCCCAATTGTGCTGCATTCCTCCTAGCCGCCACCTCATCCCAGTCGATTTTGTCAGGATTCAGAGGATGATCACTAATATGCATGTTATCAGGATGATATCGTTCAGCATCAGTTTGTCCATCATAGATTTCCCTATAATAAGGAAATATCCTTTTATCACCATTAATGTCCCATTTCCCCCAATCTGAAGATTCTTTTTTACCCATAATTAATAATGTTTAAATAAATTAGGTGTTATTATACATAATAAGGTAAATGTGTCAATCTTTTCTCGGTTCAATAAACACTCCCTAGTTCAAATTTCAAGTGCAATTTTTTCATTTAAGCAGCTCTTTAACCACAATTACCCCTATCTTGACAGCATAGGTATACTATAGGTATACTTTGTGCGCAACTATACCTATTAAATATGATGCACTTCAAGCTAGAAAAACCCGAATTATCAGGCGCGCAGCTAGAAAAAATATCAAAGATCTTTGATTCTAAAAACAAAGATGAAATTTTAGATTATATAAAAAAATTCCTAGGATCAGATTATGTATATTGGGACAGAATGCGTCACAAAGAACCCTCACCCAAGGGTGTTTCTAAAGAAGAGCTTTGGATGATCATTAAAATTTTCCGAGAATCACAGCGTGTAAAATCTGTAGTTATAGATATAAAAAACAAACCATTCACATGGTCTAAGCTGGATTATTTTGAAGAATTTTTCCACGAACTGGACATGAGCACAGGAGGAGAACTCTTTGTAGAAAAAAGTGGCTTTAAAAAAGCTAACAAACAAAAACTCATAACCAGAGGAATAATGGAGGAAGCAATTGCCTCCTCTCAACTGGAAGGTGCTGCAACAAGCCGAAAAGCCGCAAAAAAACTGTTAAGAGAGGGTAGAAAACCAAAAAATGAATCAGAACAAATGATCGTTAATAACTATTACTCAATGAAGGCAGTGGAAGAAGACCATAAGGAGAGGGAAATGAGCATGGGTTTGATTCTCGAACTACATAGCCTAATTACAAAAGATACACTGGATTCTGAAGGGAAACCTCCACGAATGAGAAAAAAAGATGACCCAATTTATGTCACGGATAAATTAACGGGAGAAATATATCATGAGGGCCCAAATGCTAAATTTGTAAAAAAGGAATTAGAAAAGTTAATTAACTTTGCTAACAACGAGCTGGGAGGTGAAAAATTTATTCATCCGGTAATAAAAGCAGTAATGATACATTTCTGGGTTGGATATTTGCATCCCTTCACTGATGGAAATGGCCGTCTAGCAAGGCTACTTTTTTATTGGTATCTCATTAAGGAAGGATACTGGGCATTTGTTTATTTACCAATATCTAAAGCAATCAATCTCTCACCAAAACAATATTCAATGGCATATGTGTATAGTGAACAAGACGATAATGACATGACATATTTTATCGATTACAACATCAAAAAAATTAAGCTAGCCGTTAAAGAATTTAAAAAATATGTTGAAAGCCAAACAAAAGAGAATCTAAAAATGAAGAAAAGAAGCGAGACAACGCATAACCTGAACGCCAGACAAGTACAATTGCTTCAGTTCCTACACGGTGATCCTGACGAAAAGACAAATCTTGCTATCCATACAAACATCAATCAAATATCAAAAAGAACTGCAAGCAAAGATTTAAAAGATTTAGTGAGGAAAAAGTTTTTAACAAGAGAAAAACAAGGGAAAAACGTGCACTACTATGGAACTACTGAAATCAACAAATTATTTTAAAGTGTTTTTGGCTTCGGACATTCACCCCTTAACCCAATCCAACACGCCCAAATCCCCCATTTACAAATCCCCAAAAACAAATTATTTTTCTACTACCATGTAATTAAAACCAAACAAGCCATATAATCCTCCTTTACCACCAACCACCACCCCCCAAACTATGCAAAACAAAATCGCCGTCATCGACTTCGGAGGCCAATACGCCCATTTAATAGCCAACCGAATCCGCAGAATCGGAGTTTTTTCCGAAATCATAGCCGACGACACTCTCTCAAAAAAACATGAAAAAGGCTCACGAGCTAGAGAAGAAAATAAATCATAACTTAACCGAATTACTCAAATGAAAAGCGATAAAAACAACCACGCCTTCATTGATAGCCAGAATCTACATTTATCAATTAAAGATTTGGGCTGGACCTTGGACATGGAGCGTTTTCGTATATACCTGAAAGATAAATATAATGTAGAGAAAGCTTTTTTATTCATAGGGTATATAAAGGGCAATGAAGCAATGTATACGAAATTTCAACAATGGGGATATGTGGTTATTTTTAAGCCAACTTTAGAAGCAAATGGCGTAATCAAAGGCAACTGTGACGCAGAATTGGTTCTCCATTGCATGATAGAGAAAGAAGTCTATGACAATGCAATAATAGTCTTAGGTGATGGAGATTTTCATTGTTTGATAGAACATTTAATAGAAGAAAAGAAGCTCTTAAAGGTAGGGATCCCCAATAAGAAAAATTATTCAAGCTTATTGGTGAAATTTCGACACCCTTATTTTTTCTATATCAATAGCTTGAAAGATAAGTTGGAATACAAAAAAAGACCCAATAAATGAGTCTTAGTTTAGCTGGTGAAGAGTGGATAGGGACGAAACCCGTCACCGTGCTCCACCATCGTGATGCATAAATCATAACCGAAATACGTCAAGGTGTCAATAAAAATGATATAAATTATTAAAAAATAACATCATTCCAAATGGAAAAACTACTAACCCCCCCCCAACCCATGCATAAAATCGCCGTCATCGACTTCGGAGGCCAATACGCCCACTTAATCGCCAACCGCGTCCGCAGAATCGGAGTTTTTTCCGAAATCATAGCCGACGACACTCCCCTAGAAAAAATGAAAGAGTACCAAGGAATCATCTTAAGTGGCGGCCCCCAAAGCGCTTATGCCCAAGGCGCCCCCACCTGCGAC
>JAHJTR010000210.1 GCA_018829865.1 Patescibacteria group bacterium
ATGAGAAGAGAGCGAAGCGAACGTATTTTGTGGGGAGAGGAGCGACACTCGAAAGCTGAAGAAGCATCCGCAGGATGATTCGAAAGCTGCAGAGTGGTTAAGTGACGACATGGTGAAGCCAACGCCGCGATACGCGTTTTTTAAGTAGCCCTATCATAATCCCAGCGCGCGCTTAACAGCATTCACATCCCTCACAGTCTTACTATCAACTTTAAGCAATTTTTTCACCTTAAGACAAGCATGCATCACGGTTGTATGATTTCGCCCCATAAAAATCTCTCCAACACTTTCAAGCGAATACCTAAGCTCATTACGAATCAAATACATCGCAATTTGCCTCGGCATCATCACTTCTTTGCGCCTATCAAGCCCAATAAGATCACGTTGCGACAATTTATAATAAGCCGACACCTCAGTCACCACATCTTCCGCCACTCTTGCCGCAATTTTTTGCCCTTCATCCACACCGGCAATACCTGGGGTAACAAGCGGAATATCCTTATTAAGTTTTTGTAGGATTTTTGAGACGGAGTTAATTGTAGGTACACTATTTTCAAGCTGACTTTGTGCAATCGCCTGCTTTAAAACTCCTTCCAACTCACGCACACTATTATGCACATTTTCAGAAATGAATTCCAAAACCTCACGAGGAATAATCACCCCGTTCTGCTGACATTTCGCCTGCAAAATCGCCAATCTCGTCTCATAACCCGGGAACTGAATATCCACAATCATCCCCATGTCAAACCGACTCACCAACCTATCCTCAATTCCCGCCAAACTTGATGGCGGCCGATCGGAACTAATAATAATCTGCTTATTATAATCATAAAGCTCATTAAAAGTATGAAAAAATTCAGTCTGCGTCTGCTCCTTATTCGCCAAAAACTGAATATCATCAATAATCAAGCAACTCACCTTACGATATTTTTCCCTGAATCTCTTTGTACCACTATTGCGAATAGCTTCTACAATCTCATTAACAAAATTTTCAGAAGTAGTATAAACAACCAAACTATCCTCAACCGTCTGCAGTATCGAATTACCCGTAGCCTGAAGCAAATGAGTCTTGCCAAGCCCCACTCCACCATAAACAAAAAGCGGATTATAGTAACCACCCGGATTACTGGCCACCGCCAAACACGAAGCATGCGCCAAACGATTTTCAGAGCCCACTATAAAATTATCCAAAGTATACTTGGGATTCAAACATTTACTGCTAATCCCCTCAACAAGCATAACTTCATTTGCTCGAGAAATTTTACGAACCGACTTGGTACTTGAAGTTTTCAGCTTCTTCACATCAATTTTCCGAATATCATCCTTCCCCTTCAAACTACTATGCACCTCAAAATCCACAGAATTAATTTGAGGATCAATTTCCCTCGCCATATCCAAAATCTGCTTCTCATGATATTTCTTCAGCCAATCATGAGCAAAAGGAGTCGGAACTCCTATCATCATTTTCCCCTCCTCCATACTCAAAACACCCGTATCCTGAAACCACGTCACAAAATTCGCCCGCTTAACGGTCGGCTCAATTTTGACCAAAACTTCCTTCCAAAAATCCTTTAGAGACATATAATAACTTATAGGGTTTCCAATATATTACGGAAAAAAAATCTTGGCAAGTAGCCGCATCACCTATTACTTAATAATATCATTATAAGTAACAAACAAAAGCATAACTATCAGTAAAAAGAACCCAAGCATATGAATAACATTCTCAACTTTAGGACTAATCCTCCGCCTAAATACTCCCTCAATAATCAGAAAAACCAATTTACCCCCATCAAGCGCCGGAATCGGTAATAAATTAAGCACACCCAAACTCAAAGAAAGAACAGCAATAAATCGCAGCAGTGAAAGCAATCCCTCTTTAGCAAAACTAACCGACATCTTAGCGATACCAACAGGACCGGCCACAGTCTCAGGAACAGTAAATTTCGAAACCAATTGAGAAACAACCTGCCCAAACATTTTCACACTAAACACCCCAAGCCGCAAAACCTCCGAAGAACTATGGTAAAAAGCCTTATGCACAGGATATTTAACCTTACCAATATCAATTATAGAAACCTCCTCAAAAAACTCCTGCAAAAACAAATCATCACCCGCATTAACCACAGGCATCAGATAAACCCCAATAATCCCATCATCATTAATCGCCAGTTGCTTGGCAATTTGCTCACCGTCACGCCTAATTATAATCTCAATTTGTTTCCCAATATTCAAAGCCGCCTCATCCCGCAGCTCAATAACACTCGAAACAGATTTACCATTCACAGAAATAATCTCATCATTCTGCACAAACCCCGCAACTTTCGCCGGCGAATCATCCGTAAAATCCTCAATAAATAAACGATAATTACTCTTATCAACAATTTTAGAATCAAGCAAAAGATCAACACTCAAAGTCTCAAACGCCCCATCCCGATAAACCTGAATTTCATCGATTTGTTGCAACTTATCAGCCCTAATCAAATCATCATAAACCAAAATCTTCTCCCCATTCACATCATAAATTATATCACCGATATTTAACCCCTGATACGCCTTAAACAGCTTCATCCTCGGCAATTGCCCAGGATTCTTAATCACCAGCCCCAAATCCTTAAACTCAAAATTATCACCGGATTTATACGTCAGCTGCTTATTATCTCGCAAATAAGTAATAGCATTAAAGGAGGATTCCTCCTTAGTCCAATCAGTAACAGCCAATTCAGCATAACTGCTATCATTGATATTCAAAATTATATCCCCTTCCAAAATACCCGCTTCACTTGCCAAAGAACTCTCACTCACCTCCTCAACTTTAAACCCATGCTCAACATTTAACGCTCCTTCATAATAAGCATCCAAAACATCATCATACTCCACAATCAAAGGCTCAATACCAATACTAAAACCGATAGTTAAAGCCACAAGAGCAAAAATAAAATTAAAAAGCACACCCGCCACAGAAATCTGCATTCTCTTCCAAACGGATTTATTATTATAATTAACCGAGTCCTTTTTATCCTTTCCCGATATGTCCTCATCCTGCATACGCAAAAAACCTCCAAACGGAATCAAATTAATAGAATAAATAGTCTCCCTAATTTTCTTCCCGAAAACCCTAGGAGGATAACCAAGCCCAAATTCCAAAACCTTAACCCCCGCTCGCTTAGCCGCAAGAAAATGACCAAGCTCGTGCACAATAATAATCACACTAAACGCCAGAACAGCAATAATCCAAAAAAATACCTCAGATTCAAACATTAATTATAGTTAAACAGTCATAATATCGTGCTCTTTATGCTTCGCAGCCTCATCAATCTTTTCATTAATCTCATCAACTTTCTCTTGCAGCAGTTTCTCTCCTCTAAACAAATCATCTTCAGTTATTTCTTTATTATCCTTCATTCCTTTCAACTTTGAATGAACATTCTGCCGAGAATTCCTAATAGTAATTTTCGCTTCTTCAGACAATTTACCCACCATTTTCGCCAAATCCTTTCTGCGTTCCTCGGTCAATGGCGGCACATTAAGTATCACAGTAGTCCCATTATTATTAGGAAAAATCCCAATATCAGCCTCAGAAATCGCCTTTTCAATAGCATGAAGCTGAGATTTATCCCAAGGTTGAATATTTATAGTTTTCGCATCAGGAATACTAATACTCGCCACACTTTTAAGAGGCTGCTTGGTTCCATAAGAATCAATCATAATTCCCTCAATAAGCCCGGCCGAAGCACGACCAATCTGCAATTTAGCAAATTCCTCAAGCAAATGAGCATGAGCTTTAGCAAACTCTTTAGCCCCCTCATCGATTAATTGTGATATTGAATCCATAACTTTTTTGTTAAAAACCAATTTGCCCAAAGTATAGCAAAAATGGATTTGAACAGATAGCGAATATCTAAAATAAAAAGAAGTATCCAGACTTCATCTATCTACTTCATAAAAATAACATCACCTGAATTCAACGTATTATACTTCTGACCGGTTAATGTTTTGTAGCCATTACCGGAAGGGAACAAAGTAATATATTCCTCAGGCCTAAGAATGGATCGATCATTAGCTGCCGCTCTATTAATCAAAACCGATTTAGGTATTAAGTAAACCTTATGATTATAATTAGCAGGAAAAAGATCATTTATCCTTACTTTACCTCTGTAAGATACTGGAGGATTAAATACATAGGCATTTAATAAAACAGGACTCAATGATTTACTACCCCTTGCTTTTCTCTTCTCAAGATACAAAGGTATCCTATACGCAGCAAAAACATCTTTTAAACAATTAGCCCTTAAATACGGAAGCGTCTTAAAATCATTTTCTCTTCTTGATTTCCTCAGAATTCCGGCAAAATTACGCCCTACATTTGCCTCCAAAATTTTGATACCACGCGGTTTTAAATATAATCGTGCTTTATAAACAGAAGTCGGATAATTCAATCCATGTAATCCGATATCCTCACTAATCAAATATAACGGATCAATATATTTATTCTGTAATTTATTTTGAAAAGAAGATAGAGTACCCATTTCCCCGGCCACCGCAAGCATTGTTTCAACTCTGGCTATCAACCCCTTTAAATTCAAATGATATTTACCTAAACTCGTTCTATAAAAAACTCCATCACCGAATATTCCTCCGGGCTTAATTCCCAATATATTTGCTATTTTTTCAGCTTTATTAATACCTTCATATACCTTCAATGGCCACTTCACATCTTCCCCGGCAACAAGATCGGTTTTTCCACCAAATGTATCCAGTTTTGGTCTTTTTTTCTCCACTTG
>JAHJTR010000211.1 GCA_018829865.1 Patescibacteria group bacterium
GGTTCAATTAATCTATTTATTATACCATAAAAGGGTGTGTATATGAATTAAAATATATAAATTTTAACTATTTATTAATGTCCGGGGAGTAAAATGCACTTTTTGTGCGGCGGTGGTAGTCATATGAACCATAAAGAGGCTCCTTCCCTCTGAGTGGAAAGGAGCCTCTTACATAAATTTAGCTACATTTTTTTGATCGACTACTTAGTTAATGCGTCAACAACTGTTTGCGCCTCTTCGGCTGTAAGTCCGATGTCCTCTAAATCCTTAACTTTAAGACCTTTCAGCTGCTTAACTTGAGTCAGATTGTATGATGATAATTTGCCGATAATGTCTTTTGATATACCTTTTATTTCAGACACTTCCGTTGTTGTATCAACCTTTTTTTCTGCTTTCTTTTCTTCTCCCGTATCCAGTTCGCTGATATCTAAAATGTCAATTTCATACTCCGTCAATCTTGAAGCCAATCTCACATTTTGGCCTTTTTTCCCAATTGCGAGAGGTCTTTGATCTGTTGTTACATAAACTTTGGCTCTCTTGTCCTTTTTACTGATATCAATTCTAGTAACTTTTGCAGGTGCCAATGCTGATTTAATAAATTTTTCTAAATTCTCATCCCAAGGAATAACATCAATCCTTTCGCCATTTAATTCATCCATTACGCTCTGGATTCTCACCCCTTTCTGCCCGACACATGAACCTATGGGATCAATTTTGTCATCCTCAGAGTAAACGGCAATTTTAGAGCGAATTCCCGGTTCACGAGCAATACCTTTAACAATAACAAGTCCGCTTTTAATTTCAGGAATTTCCAATTCGAGCAGTTTTGCAACAAGATTTCTGTGCGTGCGAGAGATCAATAATTGAGGTCCCTTACTGGTTTTCTCCACTTTATCAAGATAGACTTTTAATCTTTGCCCTCCGTAATAGTTCTCATTGGGAATTTGTTGATCAGGAGTTAAAACGGCCGTGATTTTTTCTAAATTGATGTAAACTTGATTATTATCTACGCGGTGTACAAGTGCATTGATTAGTTCGTTTTCTCTGTCTTTGAACATGTCGTACATAACATCTCTCTCTGCCTCTTGAAGTCTTTGAATAATAACCTGCTTTGCTGCTTGTGCCGCAATTCTCCCATAGCCTACAGGTGTAACATCTATTTTTACTTCATCTCCGACTTTTGCTTTTTTCTTGTATTTAAGTGCTTCTTTATCACTAATTTCGAGATCTTCGTCCTCAACCTTCTTGACTACTGTTTTTACAAGATAAACCGTGATGTTTTCACTGTCTTCTTTTAGATCAATATCAATATTTTGATCCTTATTGCCGTAGTCTTTACGGAATGCAGCTCTTAAAGCGGCTTTAATGGCCTCAACTACTGTGTCTTTTGAAATATTTTTTTCGTCGCAAAGTTGATTTATTGCGGCTAAAAATTGGGATTGCATGGGTTTAAAATTAAATATCAAAGCGCCAGGATTTATTAAATCCTTAAGCTGATGTCAATGTATCAATATCTGCTGTTTTTTGCAAGATTTTAGAGATCGTGCGGCCTGAGAAACCCCTTTGAGCCAATGATCTTAAGATTTTTTTTCTCTTTTCCTGAATGCTAAATTTGCTAAATACTTTGGCTTTACGCTTTAAATAGGCTAGTGCTAATTCTTCCTCATTTAAGCTTGCCTCGCTGAGGGCTGTCTCAATTATTTCTTTACTTATAAATCGCTGCATTAAGTATTGTTTGAGCATGTAAATTCCGCATGGTTTGTAGCCGGTTTTTGATCGAATAATTGTGTGAGCATAGTTCAAGTCATCGATTAGTTTTAGCTCTTTGAGGCGAATTATTATTTTATGCACACTGTCATCCTGCTCATATGACATTTTTTTTGACCGTTGATTTAATTTTTTAACCATTTCTTTTTCTGAATAATTCTTGATACCAAGTATTCTAAAGGAATAGTTAAGAAGCTCACTGTAAGACAATTTTTTGTTTTGTTATGAATTTTATAGGGATTTTTTGCTATGCCGCTACTTCTGCATCTTCTTTGATTTCGGCTTTAGCCTCTATTTTTTTAGGTTTCGTATTTCTGTTATGTTTTTCATCATCAGCTTTGGCATCAGCGGCTTTATCGAAGGCAGTTTTTGCCAGTACATCTTTCTCTAATGATTTATAGAGCTTTTCGTCATTTTCAATAAATTCTTTGGCATTCTCTCTCCCTTGCCCTAGCTTTTGATCCTTATAACTATAGAAGGCACCTGCTTTACGGATAATTTCAAATTTTGTCGCTAAATCTAAGACATCTCCAACTTTTGAAATTCCATGATTGTACATAATATCAAATTCTGCTGTCTTAAATGGCGGCGCAACTTTGTTTTTTAGGATTTTAACTCGCACTCTGTTACCCATCATTTTGCGATCATCTCCACTGCCATGCTCAATCTTGCCGGCACTTCTGATTTCCATTCTTACAGATGAATAGAATTTTAAAGCATTACCGCCTGTTGTTGTTTCGGGATTACCAAACATGACTCCGATTTTTATTCTGAGCTGATTGATGAAAATAACAGTTACTTTTGATTTACTGATTGCCGCCGTTAATTTACGGAGAGCCTGACTCATTAATCTAGCTTGCAACCCCATATGAGCATCACCCATTTCTCCTTCAATTTCTGCCCTAGGTGTAAGCGCTGCTACTGAATCAACAACAATGACATCTACTGCATTTGATCTGACAAGCGTTTCTGTTATTTCAAGGGCTTGTTCACCCGTATCAGGCTGGGAGATTAATAAGTTGTCTACGTCTACACCGATTTTTTTTGCGTATTCAGGGTCAAGAGCATGCTCGGCGTCTACAAAGGCGGCTATTCCACCTTTTTTTTGTGCTTCAGCTACTATGTGAAGCGTTAAAGTTGTTTTTCCTGAAGCCTCCGGTCCGAAAACTTCGATTATTCTACCTTTGGGGACACCTCCGCCTAAAGCGATATCAAGAGAAAGAGCTCCTGTCGAGATTGTTTCAACATTAATGTGCTTGGCTTCGCCGAGCCTCATTATGGAGCCTCGTCCGAAGTTTTTTTCAATTTGATCCATGGCTAGCTCTAAAGCCTTACTTTTTTCTGCGCCAGTGTTCATAGTTTTTATTGTTAAAATATTGATTTGTATTTAGTGGTCATAATATAGGTGAGCACATCCTCACCGTCAAATGTTTTTCGTTGACTTAATATTAAAATATTTCTTAAGAAGAACTGAATCCATTTTATCGTAGATGCATTAAATAATCATTAAGAATAGATAAAAAATTCTGTGATGGGGGAAAGTGGGCGGGGGATTGGAATTTGGATGTTTTAAGAAAAGGAGCAGAGTGCAACTCTGCTCCAGCTTCGTGGGGTAAGGAGCAGGGCTGTAGCCCTGCTCCAACTCAGTCGTTGGAGCGCGATTGTATCGGGCTCCTTGGTTTAAAAAGAAGCAGGATGCAATCCTGCTCCAACAAGAGCTCCAACAACGTCCTGCTTCAACAAGTGTTTATTTTCAGTCGTTGGAGCGCGATTGTATCGGGCTCCTTGGTTTAAAAAGAAGCAGGATGCAATCCTGCTCCAACAAGGCAATCCTGCTCCAACAAAGTCCTGCTCCAACAAGTGTTTATTATAAAAAAGACCTTAGTCTTCTTGCAGTCTAAAGTGAGGTAAAAAATCGCGTCTATTTCTCCTCCTTATCCTTAATTCTATAAAAACTATTGATACTTTGTTCCGTGCCAAAAGCCACTTGCTTACTCTTGCAAACCTTGCATGTATAATTATATTTGTTGTTGATCTTTTCGGCATCAACAATCTTTTCGCAATCCTTGCAATAAAAAATGATTTTGCAGGTGTCAGTCATAATTTAGTATTGATTATTATCTCTTTGATCGTCGCTATGCAGGCTGGGATTTAATACCGTTTTAACCCTTGTTTCAAAGCCTACCTGACTCTTTTCAACTCTGTAAACCGGGGCAGCGGCCGGCCTTTCCCTTTCAACGGGAGAAGGGGGGCTGAAACTTGGGGCTATAATATCAGCGGTCTCTGGAGCCTCCTGATGACTAACATCATAATTTGATAGCTCGACGTGAGGCTGTTTGAGCTTAAAATATGCGCCTACTGAAAGAGTCAAAGAGCCGATTAGCGTCATGTAAATGCCAACTAAAGGCGCTTTGGTTGAGACGTAACCGAGGCCGAATTTGGTGTGAAAATAAATTGAAAAGGCTAGAATAACCAAAAAGACGCTTTGTAAGCCAATTGCGCCTTGCACATATGAAAACTTTTTTGACTGCAACAGTCTTTTGCCCATTAACTTTGAAAACTCTGCGTAGAAGGCGAAAATGCTACCTAGAAGGATGAATCCACCTAGTAAATAAAGTGGGCCGGAGATTCCGTAAAATTTTGAAGCTATATTGCGGGAGTCTAAATCGGCGTACCATGGCAGCAACGTGCCGAAAATTGCGATTAAACTACCGAGGAGAATTAATTTTTTGTCGAAGCTTGTGGCTAAAAAATTTCTCTTTAATTTGTGAATCATAATAAATCTTTTTTAGGCTGAAAATAAGATACAATAGCTTGAGATCAAGCGCAAGGATGAATATTTTCATATACTTCACATAATGAGTCAACCACATAATCCAATGTGTATTTTTCTTTGATTTTTTCGAAGCCGCCTGCGATTAATTGATGTTTTAAACCGGAATTTTCGGTTAGTAAGCTGATTTTTTTTGCCAAATCGTTGAAATCCGGACTTTGCCATAAAAGGCCGTCTTTTTCGTGTTCGATAATCTCTGCGGGGCCGCCGAGGTTGCTGGCTATAACGGGAGTTTTTAGGGCCATTCCTTCCAGAATTACTCGTCCGAAGGGCTCTGGGGTTATTGATGCGTGGACTAAAATATCCAAACTTTTTATGTGGGAATGGACGTTTTCAACGTGGCCGGTGAAAATGATGTTTTTTTCAATACCTAGGGATTTTGCCAGATTTTGGATTTCTTGTTTGTATTGCTCGGTTTTGGGGTCGTGGCTGCTTGAGTCGCCGATGATTAGAAATGAGCAGCTGTTGTTATTTTTTAAAACTGTTTCTGCGGCTTTGATGAACTCTTTTTGGCCTTTCCACCAATCGATTCTTCCGACCAATCCGATTAATTGATGATACTTTGGGATATTATATTTTTTGTGGAGATGTAAATCTTTGGTGGTGTTATTTTGAATTTCGGCAATATTAATTCCATTGGGAATTTTTTTTAATTTGTGCCACTGTTTTTGAGGAATTTTGGCTTTAAGATCCGCCTTTACTACCTCTGAGCTGTGAAAAATATATTCCGGGGCGGGTGATAAAAGATTGGCAAATTTTTTATTGAAAGTGAAATCATGGACGAACCATAAACATGGGGTTTTTGTGGCTTTAGAAGCCAAGGTTGCCACTATGTGAGAACGAATGGAATTTGATTGGATGATGTCGATTTTTTCTTGCCGGATTATTTTTTGTAGACTGTAAAAAGCGCTAAATAGCCTAAGGAATGTAAAAGGGCTGATGGTTTTTAAGCGTTTCATTTTCACTTTATGAATTCTGATTTTGGGGTCTAATTTTTCTATGTAGGAGGGAAGCCCATTTGTGGCCAAGTGCACTTCGAAGTGTCTTTTTGCCAGTTCATTGGCTATTTCGGTGCAAAAAAGTTCTGCTCCTCCTAAAAAATCTGCGGGATCTACTAAAAGGATTTTTTTCATTTGTTTGAGCGTGATTTGATGATTATTTCGTATTCATCTACCATTCTTTGAATTGAGAATTTTTCTCGGCAGAGATTGAAGCCGTTTATGGCTATTTTAAGGGAGAGCTCGTGTTTTTCATAAATCTCTTTTATGGCATTTGTGAGGGCATTTGAGTCTCTTGCGGGTATAACTAATCCGTTGACTTTATTCTTAATTTGATCGGAAATACCGCAAACCTCGGTGACAATTACCGGTTTCTTGCAGGCCATGGCTTCGGCCGCTACCAAGCCAAAAGGGTCGAGCATGGCTGAGGGCAATACAAAACAGTCGATTGCGTTGTAGTATTCGATAATATCTTGCCTTGGAAGCTCCAGAAGGAAAGCTATTTTTTCTTGTAAACCGTGTTTATTGACAAGTAGCCTGAGATTTTCTTCTTCAGGGCCGATGCCTACTATTGTTAAGCGGCTTTGTGGATGGGTTTTTTGAAAATCATTGAAGCTATTAATTAGATATTTAAGCCCTTTATCGGGGTAGAGACGAGCTACTGTTCCTATTATATATTCGTCGTTTTTTAGGAATTTGAAGTTTTTTTGGAAGAATCGGTTTTTATCGATTCTGAGGGGCTTAAACTCCTGCAAATCTATACCGTTAACTATTGTTTTAATATTTTTGAGCCACTTTAGTTGGCCGGTGTGTTGATGGGAAACGCTGACTATAGTCACGTATTTTGACCATAATTTGTATAAAAACAGATAGGGATTTAGGGTGAGCCAGCGGCCGATACGTGCGTGTTCAACCCAAATAACGTTCATTTTCATAATCAGGGCGATGGGTGTCATGAGCAGTTTTTCGTTTAATGACTGCATATAGACTACGTTTATGTTGTGCTTTTTTTTGAGGGAATAGAGTTTGAGGGCGAAATTTATGAATATAAACGGGGCGGTGAAGAAGAATTTGATGATGGCTTTTTTGCTTACTACTGATGTTCCACCCCAAATTTTTTTGCTTATGAAGCCTCTCTTTTTCAATTCCGAATGTAAGATATCGCAACTTCCGGCAAAGAATATTTTATGTTTACGTTTTTTTAATTCACTAGCAAGCCTGATGGTATGCCATTCTTCGCCACTTAACTGCGATTCGTATGGAAATCTTGTAATTAAAATTTGCATAATTTCTCTTAATATTTAATCTAATTTATTGACA
>JAHJTR010000212.1 GCA_018829865.1 Patescibacteria group bacterium
AGCGACTACAAAGGTAAATGGCTTGTGCTTGTATTCTACCCAGCAGATTTCACTTTCGTCTGCCCCACCGAACTTTCTGAACTCGCAGACCACTACGAAGAGTTCAAAAAAATCGATGCTGAAGTATTAAGCATAAGTGTCGACACAGTTTTCGTGCACAAAGCCTGGCACGACAACTCCCCCCTCATCAAAAAAATCACCTATCCCATGGTAGCTGACCCAACCGCCAAACTATGCAAAGAATTCGGCACCTACATCGAAGAAGAAGGACTCTCATTAAGAGGTAGCTTCATCATCGACCCGGACGGCATATTAAAAGCCTACGAAATCCACGACAACAGCATCGGCCGCAGCGCAACAGAATTACTCCGCAAACTCCAAGCAGGCCAATTCGTCAGAGAACACGGAGGCGAAGTCTGCCCCGCCAGCTGGAAACCGGGAGCAAAAACACTAAAACCCGGTTTAAATTTGGTTGGAAAAATCTAAAAATAGCAATCAATGTCGTTGGAGCGGAGTTGTACTCCGCTTCGTAACGTTGTGCAAATCTGCTCCAACTCAAGAAACTCAAGCCAAAAAATCCCCGGGGATTTTCCACTGTTGGCCACTGTTGACCACCGTTGGAGAATAGCTACAGCCATGCTCCTTCCAAACAAAAAAGCGACCTTCAACCGAAAGTCGCTTTTTCCAAAATCAAAATTCTAAAAACTCAAATCAATTCTACCAATGACACCCCGGATCCTCCCCAATACGACACTGACCTCCAATATTCTGAATAATTCGCATACTGGTATCATTCATCATAGTCCCATATGACCCCATCGCCCCAACATAAGCCCCACATGATCCCGCATCAATTTCACCCGTACTGCATTTGATACTTATCAATAGCGCATCTCTCTTATCAACAGTGTACCCTCTAAAGTATGGTTGAGGAGTATACGACCACTCCTGCGACTGCTGAGCGCAATCTTTATAATAGCCGCTTCCTCCATCATAAACTAAAGAAGAATCAGCCTGACAAGCCGTCAAATGAACCAAATCCCCAAAAGGTGAATAAATTCCAATATCCAAAATTTGAGAAGGAGTTAAAGTCTTAAAAACCGTCGCAACATCTTGAGGAGTTAAATATTCAAAGTACTCGACCAAAACACGATAATTCAATTGAATGCTTGATTGTGTAGCCGAAACCGTCGGTTGAATAACAGGTAAAGGAGTCGGTTCCGGAGTCGCTTCAAACGTAGACGCAGGTATAGCCTCTGCTGATGTATCATATGAATCATCAGCAAAAATCATATCATGATAATTATGAGTAACTTGATAAAGCATATTAACTACATCCCCTCTGGTCATTTTATATGAGGGATCAAAAACAGTTACTCCATGTTTTTTGAATTTAGCATAAGTTGGCTCATACCAAGCCTGCCCACTCTGAGGAGCAGAAGTCATAATACCTGACGCTCTAGCTGAAATAACTGCTGACTCAGCCGAATTCACATTATCAATAGCACGCAAATTACCATTACTGTCTCCTTTTAAAATACCGAGATTTTTAGCGGTTGCCGCATATTTACCATACCAAACATCGCAGGTATTCAAGTCGTTAAATAAACCACTACTACAAGTCTCACTTTGAGCATCATTATCTCCATATGCCGCACGCATAGCCATCACAGCAAATTCAATACGATTAATATTTCGATCAAGTGCACATTTCCCATCAGGACCACCTCTCAAAATCTCACTATTCCATGCAAATTGCGCAGCATCGTAATATTTCTCCGCTACCTCATCATTACAAAAAGCAAAAACCGATTGAGGCACCAGCATCAAAACACAAAACAAAGCGACAAATAAAACTCTCTTCATGATTTTTTGTTTAAAAAATATTGGCAAGTACCATCAATTATAACTTCACTTAACCAACAAGTAAATTACTGACAACCTCACCTTCTTAAATAATTAGTGTTTTTTTAGCAAAACTTAAACCTAAAGAAATCCTATAGATATATAAGCTAATGCAACTCCGAGAACAACTTCAAGAGCACCAATCAAAGACATTTCTGAATCAGTGGCTTTTAAAATTAAACGCTTGCTTACATCCTTCATAAAATCCGGAACCCACAGAATCAAAATACCTTTCAATAATGCCATCCACCCGAGCACAACCACAACAGTATCTAAATCACCATTAATTTGATATTTGTTACTCAACACAACAACACCAAATACCAAACTAAAAAGCGCCATCACAAACATATGGGATTTTGAAGCGATAATTTCCTTAATCAATTTCCGAAAATCATTTTGACGAATAATAATCGCAATACCTACCGCGAACATAATCACCGAAAGTATCAAACCGAAAGTCTGCATCAAATTAAACATGTTTTTTTTGTTATTTTTATTTTTTTTATTATATCAAGACTCAACTCCAGATCAAAACCAATCTTTTATTTAAAAACAAGCATCGTTGAGGTTTGATTTATATGTCCCACATATTCCTCGCCGTAAGTACTAAAACCAATAGTTGGAATATCTTTAAAAATCGCTCCATAAGCATCAGTTTGTTTCAATTTCTCAAGCTCCAATGTCCGCAAAATACAATGAAAATTCAAAATCGCAGTCACTCCCCCAAGTTCATCAATCTTACTTTTTACAGATTTCTTAGTATCTTTAACAATATCCGTTGATGCAAGCAACCTTAATTCGGCCCCTTGTTTCACCTTACAATAAAACTTAATACTTTTATCCTCAATTAGTTGAGGACTTCTAACATAAGGCTCCCCTCCAACCATCAATCCCACAGGATGATTCATAAAATGATCAGCAGCTTTATCAGATTTAGCCCCAACAACCTCAGCATAAGCTTCAACAGCAGGACGATCATTGAATTCCAAAACTTTTCTATTATCCTCATCCACTTTTGTCGCAACTAATTTTTTATCAGTTACTTTAAAGCTCTGAGATTTAATAACATCAAACCCTTTTTTACATTTTACCAGCACCAACACCGCAACATCAGAGTAAACTTTACCATCAGCAAAAACCCAAGTCTGCTTAAATTTCAAATCATCACCGGCAGAACCACCAATAAACGTAACATTCGTCAAATCACCAATAGTATCCATTAACTTTTCTTCAGCACAAGTAAGCCCGTCGGCCAAAATAATCCCAACATATTTTTCAACATCCATTTCACTCATCTTTCCCCCATAATAAGATTCAAAACCCTCAAAAGCCTTTTTTACATTGTTTTCCTCCTTTATCTTTTTAACAACCTCAATCTTAACATCTTCAACAGTCCCGGAATCAAAACTCATAGCCACAACCGAGTTTTTCAAAACCTCACCAGACGTAATTTCACCCGCAGTCGAACAACCGAAAATCTCAGAATCCGGAAAAGCTTTCTTCATTTCCTTCCCCATACCTTCAAGATCATAATTCGAAGAAGCAAAATAAAGTATCATTTTATTCTCAAAATCCTTGAAACCATCACTTATTTCCAAAACAGCCTCTTTAGCATCACTTTTTGACGAGTAAGTATTTTTTACAGACATAATTTTTTATTTATAATTGAATATTATTTTCATCAGCAATGGCTCTCAACTTACCGATAATGTCATCATCATCTTCCGCATTATCATCATAATTATCCGGATCAATCCCCTTCAAAATAAGCTTAGCCTTAGTAAGCCTAGCAATAGTTGTGTTCCCCTTTGACCGCTGACTGACTATTTCATCAATCATTTGTTTAATTTTTCCAGCCATTTTTTTTTATTTATAATTTTTACAACTATATCATGTGCCTGGTTAATTGTAAAAATCTTGTAGTTTCAAAATTGAGCTGTTAATCTCCCATATATCATTTAATCCAAAAATAAAATGACCGAACAAAACCAAGTATATAAATGTAATGTCTGCGGCAATATTATTGACATTTTGCATACGGGAGCCGGCCAACTTGTTTGCTGCAACCAACCTATGCAGCTAATAGAAGTTAAAGTTCAAGATGAAGGACAAGAAAAACACGTACCAGTAATAGAAAAAACCGAAAACGGCATAAAGGTAAAAGTAGGATCAATCCCCCACCCAATGGAGGAAGCCCATTATATCGAATGGATTCAAGTAATCTGCGACAAAGGCAGTTGCCGCAAATACCTAAAACCGGGCCAACCGGCCGAGGTCGAATTCAAAACAGCATGCACAGAAAATGTAATTGTAAGGGAGTATTGCAATCTGCATGGGCTTTGGAAGGCTTAAACACTTTCAAAAAACTCACAATTCTTCTGATTTTATGAAAAAATTAATATATTCCTGCACCCTAATTAGCATACTCACCATTGCCTGGATCATCTTATTTCAGATAAGCAATTGCTACCCTGAACACGGAACTGACGGAATTGGCTATGCAATATACAGGGAGATCACAAACGCAGCTGCAGAACTAAGCGTTCAAAGTATAATTACAGTAACAATCTCAATTTTTTTATTGGGACAAATTAATAATTTACTCATTATTAAGGGAAAATAAAATTCACCTGCACATAACACACATCTGTACCATTTTTTAGCAGATGTGTAGCAAAACTATATCGCTATATTCATCTCAACAAAGCAACGCCACCCGTCTATATTTTCTGTACTTGTAATCAACAGCCCGCATCACCTCAGAAACCCCATTATGAGCAAATTCATGATGCTGTTTGCAGAGAGGCTTAAGATTTTCATGACTATGGTGCTCCGAAAAACGATCAGGATGATGAATAACATTAGCGGGACGCGGGCAACCGGGATAACTACATCTCTCACCAACCTCTCGTTTCCTGTAAACAGAAATATACCGAGAAATTCTATTCAGCACTTTTTCCCCGGGGATTTTAGTCGTTTCTTTCGTCTGTAATTTTGGCTGATGGAGCGCGATTGCATCGGACTTCTGCTGGAGCGCGATTGCATCGGGCTCCAATTCTTTAACAGTACCAGGATACAATCCTGCTCCAACTTTTTGATGCAATCTTGCTCCAACTTTAACATTTAGAACCGGAGTACAACTCCGCTCCAACTGTTTTTCCTCTCGCGACTGCGCCTCCGCATTTTTCTGAACATACTTTTCCCCGGGGATTTTGGCA
>JAHJTR010000213.1 GCA_018829865.1 Patescibacteria group bacterium
CAAATACGAGTCGTGTTATTCTTCAAACTGATGGCACAATACTAGCAGGAAATATGGTAAGGCTCTGGACAAAATTACTTGGTAGACAAATCTCAGTAACTAAGCCATTATTAACCAGTAATCTTGCTGATTACTTATTTGCCAAATTATCTTTATCAGAAATACAAATTTGGAGAGCAACATTAATGGTTGGAATTGGTTTTCCAAAAGCCGCAGAGTTTGCTATTCAATCATATTTGGAAACAAGTTATTCACAACCCTTGAGTGGCTATATTACAAGTCTAGTAGGGCAATCATTATTTCACAAAGGAAAATATTTATCTGCTTCTAGAAAATTTTTTGAAGCAGCAAAATTATATGCAATAGAAGGAAATCTCGTGGCATCACTTAAAGAAAAACTTAGAGAAGTAGATTCCTTGAGATGTTATGGTGCATATTTTAGGGCAAAAAAGTTGCTTATATCAGTCGATAATGAATCAACTGGATTAATCGATGACGGATTAAATGGAATGGTTGCACGTCATAAAGTGCTCATGTTTAAACAAAAATTCGATTTGCTTTCTACTTTTAAAATGTCTCGAAAATCTCGAAAGATAACAACCGAGACTAAGCCTATTTTAAAATATGCTTATAAATTAGCATTAATCAATGGAAACTGGCACGATATTCAAATGTGCGAAATGTGGGCTAATAGGATGAAGATTCCTCTTTCAGAAATAGCTGACGGGGTCATTTCTCCATTACCATCAAGAGAAGGTTTTACTCAGATTGGCTACTTTGTTGGTAAATGGATGGCATTACGTGATATTGCAATACATGAAAAAGATAACGGGAAATATTTATTAGAATTAAATGAGTCTTTGTTTGAAACTATAGCATTAGGTAACGATCCGGAAACATGGAAGCTTTCTTTTCTTTTGATCACTAAATCTCGCTTACGTTTTTTCAATAATATTTATTATTTCTTGAAAGGATTTTATTCTTGTGAATATAATATATTCTTTCGCTTCTTTTTAATATTACGAGCATTTGTAACTAATTCTGTATAGGATTATTTATTTGTGGTTATTACTGTGCATTTAACAGCAATAAATATTATAAGTTATATTGCGCCTAACCAGCCGCTCAACACGGACAGCGTTTTTCAGTACGGTATTTGTGTAATTATTTAGTTGCATTTGCAAATTTAAGTTGCTCTTTAAAGTGGTTTGTTCTTAGAAATATATTTAAAAATTAAAAAGTAGTTGCAACTATCCGGCATTCTTGTTCTGGGCTGCCGGTTAGCGGCAACGTCGTTAGATTTTAAAAATGGACAATATTCCTCCAAATCGAAAAGCACTTGAAGAAGCCCTGGGTCTTTCCGAGGAAATACTCAAAAATTTGGAATTGAGTGAAATTCCTCTGACCAATATTGCGCTGAAAACTTGTCGACTGGCGCGCCTGCTTAATGATTCCGACGTTCAAAAAATCATGGAATATGAAGCAAGTGGATATCCATCGACACCAACTGGTCTTTCTCCGGATATTTATAAACTGGCTGTTGTAGCCGATCGAGAATTTCAATTAAAAGATAGCAAAACTAGGCAGATCACAAGTTACGTATATATTGAATCTATTGAAGAATTGGAATATCAAACCAAGATAGCTGAAAAAGCATTAGATGCTGCTAAAGATCGAGACGTTTCTGTTTCCTCAGCAAATCCATATCAAACTGTTTTTACTCCAGTTGGTAATTGGTATGAACGCCAACAAATTCGTGATAGCGCCAGCAAAGCAGCAAAGCGACTTTCCAGCAGGCGATCTTTTATATACCGTTATGTTCTAAGGAAACATTACGAACTTAAGTTTTCTGGTATCGCTGACGACATTTTTTCACGCATACGGGGACGCGTTGACTCTAATATTGGTGATTTTGTTCCAGACGCTATAAACAAGCTTTCTGCGGCTTATGATAATCTTTTGTCCGATAACCCTGAGGATTGGTCAAATGCTGTTCACGGTTGCCGTCGCATTCTACAAGATTTAGCTGATGCAATTTTTCCGCCGACTGAAGATCGAATAATCCAAATAGAAGGCAAAGAAAAAGCCATTAAACTAGGGAAAGATAATTATATTAATAGAATCAAGGCATATGTAACCGATCATAGTAAATCCGAGAGATTTGCAGAAATAGTCGGATCACATCTCAGGTTTTTGGGTGACAGGCTGGATAGCGTTTTCCAAGCTGCACAAAAAGGTTCGCATGATGTGATAGTATCACGTGAGGAAGCAGATAGATATGTTATATACACTTATTTAATTGTTGGTGACGTTTTATCATTAATGAAATAATGTGTTTTAATCTAACAACGCAATCCAGCGGACATGGCTTCGCCACGCCGCTGATTTGCACCTTAGCCATTTATCAGGAATTTCTTGAGATTTTCCAATCGAGAGAATAAATAACAAAAAAAAGTTTAATCTTGACATATCACTACTATTTTGAGTAAAAATCTATCATTTTTATTATAGAAGCTTTACAAACAGGGTCAAAATCAGTCAAACTCAATGTAAACATCCGGCAATCTGCAGATGGACGGTACAAGCCCTCCGAGATATAGCCAGCGCCTTCAAAAGATCCGACTTGTCCTGCGTATTTAGTGTTTTTAAGTATCTCTTGACTTCTTTTAATTAAAGGCTC
>JAHJTR010000214.1 GCA_018829865.1 Patescibacteria group bacterium
ATAAGAAATTAACTCATATATAAATAATTATAATTATATGTCAAAAATTGACTCTCTATCAAAAAACATCCAAACGAATTCGGCATTAATGCCCTATTTCGAAGCAATTAGTGAGTTAAACGAACCCAAACAACCAAAAAACAAACTCGAAGCAGGATTATACTATCTTGCTCTAAATCTCGGATATTCAAATAAATCAGCAAATATAGAAGATCTTAAGAAATTCTATTCATCAGATAATGAAGAAACAAACGGAATATATTGGAACGGTGAAAATTGGGTTATTTTTCAAGAAGGCACAGGATTAACAGGAAACGATATAAAAATCGTTGCTGGAACTGAAAACAAAATATACGACAAACTAATCAAACATTTAAAAGACAGTGAAGTTCAAAAAAAATTATACAAAGGAGCTATGCTTTGCTCATACGCAGAGAAGCTAAGATACATCAAATATTATCAATCAAAAGCAAGAGCCTCATTACACATTCTTGACACAGCGGGAACAGCTCACAGCATGCTTGAGGCAAACAAACAAAATTCTGATTTAATAAAGCAAGCACTCAAACAAAGCAAATCATCATTAACCAAAAAAATTAAAAGACTTCAAGATAGCCGATTGGAACTCCAAAAACTTTCAATAAAAATCGAAAACATCCCAAGTAGGATACTTCACAATAAATCATTTTTTATTTTCTGGTATGTATTAAAAACAAAACTCGACAAAAAAACTGCTGCAAACATAACCGATCTTTTCAAAAAACAACACGACAACAATAAAAATAGCATCCCGAGCCTAATCGAATATGTAAAAAAAATGTATTTTATAAAAAATAATAGCTTAGGCAGCTACAAAGGTAAAAACTTCCTCGGAAAAAATACAGATCTTGAATGGTCAGAAAAGGAAAAATGCTGGAGAGCAATAAGCAAAGAAAAAATCACCAGAATCGGACTACTTGAAAACCTCATTGATTACCTGAAAAACAATGAAAACAGCACTGCGTACTACGCCGAAAAAGCCTTCGACAAAATTCATGGATATATCAACTCAAACCAATTCGAAACCAGCAAGGCATTAGCCTTCAAAATAAAACCCGGAACCAAATGGACAAAACTGGACGCAAGTGAACTTCCAAATATCACCGCCTTTAAAAACACCGGTAATCAACCATGGAAATTTTTCAGACTTGGACTGAATTTAATTGTTGGCTGCTCAGAAAATGGATCCGACTTTGTACGTTATAGCGGCACAGATTGGATTAAATACACTTCAGAAACAAAATCAAAGTCAGCAGAAGATAAATTTAATGAAGAATTAAAAAACCGCAAACACAAAGAATATCTGGATAAAGAATTAAAACCCATAGAAGTCAAAAATGACATAATCGCCATTATTCAAGACCTGAATAATGACAATGAAGTAACAGGATGGAAACCCGAAATCGGCGATATAACAACACCACTAACAGACGAAAAAAGAATAAAATTAGTACATTTACTAAAAGCCGTAAAGATTCCAATAGGCACAGATGGTTTCACAAACATAGTAGATACCCCTTCATCATTATTAGGATTAAGCAAAGCTATAAAAGCCGCATATAAAAATAATCTGGCTGCATTCCCTCTTGTACCTCTGAATAAAAAAATTAATCAACTAAGTGAGTTGGCCGCAAAATATGCAATGGAAAAAATCAAAAATGTGATCAAATTAGATAAATCCAGTGAAAAACCCGATTTTTACCAAATCGAAATTGCCGCCGATGGCAATGGAACAATCAAAGTCACCAAAACCGAAACAAAGAGAACAATCATAGATAATATGAAAGACAGAGTCGACAATGCCGGCGCAAATCTGGAAAATGCCGCCCATAATGCAGAAAGTAAAACCCGAAAAACTTGGAACAAAGTAAAACCGGAATTTCAACTGGCAGGCACAACAATCAAAAACATCTGGCAAAACGCCTTCGGAGGAACGTATGGCGGATACAAAGGCCTTTGGTACGAAAAATTATACAACATGACCAAATACACATTAATCGCAACCGGTCGAACACTGAAATACCTAACAGTTGGAGCCGCCCCGAGAATAGTTAAAGGCACATTCTTAACAGGAGTCGGACTATTAGCTCTCCTATGGCGAAAAGTTAAAAGAAAAAAAGCAGCCGGCAAAAAAACTGATTTATTAAGTGAAGCATCAAATACGCTAACCGAAGGGACTAAAAGCGTTGGCAGATTTGCAAAATTCGCTTCAAAACACTTAAAAAACACCAGAATGCTCAAGGTGCTCACAGGAATTCCAATAATAGGAGTACTCTTTGCAGGCGCTGCAAAGGCCTCAGGTCGAAACATCCTACCCAAGGCAAGAAGAGAAGAAGCACCAAAAAAAGGCGAAACAATAAAATACCCATTAGGAAGAGGACTTAAAACAATCAAGAAAAACAGTGAACTTAGAAGCAGAGCTTATCTATTAAAAGATTTCAAAATCCAAAAAGGCTGCAGGCTAATTCTCCCCATCTATCAACCAAGAACATTAAGCTCAAGATTACTCAGCAGATTTAGAAGGGATGGTAGAGCGGTATCCTTCTATATACCTCATAATAAAAAAGTAAACGGCATTACAGGAGAAAAATGGATGGCATCATATTATTCGGACGCAAAAGACCAAATTGAATTTAAAGCCGGATCTGTATTACCGGCCAAAACGATTTTACCTGCCAAAACTAAATTAATTTTAACTAAATAATATTTAATATTTATTACTATGGCTACACAACAAAAAAAAGACGAAAAAAAAATCAAACCTAATTTATCATCTAAGCCAAAGACAGCTCCAACGCCCCAAACGGACAATGCACGCGTCGCACCTCAAGTAACAAAAAGAGCAATAGGCAGAAAAGAATCACAGCAAACATCAGTAAAAAAACGGAGACCACTTGCCACAAACCCCCTAAAGCCGAACGGAAGTATAAATAAAGGAATAACTACTACTAATGAATCACTAAGTAAAAACATCAACCTCCCTCAAGAAGAAAGCAAACTTGGCTACTACGCAACCGCCCTAGGCATCGGTCTCGGCTCCTACATACTCTACAAAATCGTAACAGCAAACGACGACGATAAAAAACTACAAAAAAGCATAGCTAAAAGAGAAGGACTGTTATCAAAAGAAACAGATGCAGCCCAAAAATCGCGACTAATGGCCGAGCTGGAAAAGCTCAAGGCTGACCAAGCTAAATTAAGAGAGCAATTAACCCAAAAAGAGCATGAAAGAATGCAACAACAAGCATTAGGCACGACCGAACGCAAAAAAATTAAAGAATCGCTTGGAGATGTGGTAAAAGACTACAAAAAAGTGCTTAAAAAAATGAACAAAGGCAAATTAATGACCGCCCTAAAATCCGTAGTAGGCCCAACACTAGGCATGTTCCTAATAACCTACACCAGCAGCGCCGGCGCCCGCAGATTTGCTCAAACACATTTTGGAGTGCCCGATTTAACTACACTCACCATTTACGGCAATAAAAAACTAGGCGAAATCCTGAGAGAAAGTATCAATAAAATCAAAGCCGCCCCAACAGCATTCGAAAAAAAGCGCGTGCTTAAAGAAGAAATGGATAGAGTTTCAGGAATACTCGCATCCCTAAAAGACATGAAGCAGTATAGCGATTTAATCAAGCAGGATTCAAAAAACAAAGTCGAATTGAGCTCCTTTACCATTAATAAAGTAGCAACATTATTCGCAAGCAGTCTGCTAAAAATGCATGAAAAAAGCAATAACGGGAAAATCAAAATCGAAGGTACAAGCGAAGAAGAACAAAAACAGTTCTATACTCTTGGAACATATCTAAAAAACAATTGGTCTTTGATTGAAGATATTTTCGCTGATGAAAAAGCAAGAAATCCCAAGCTCTACGAGACAATCGATGTAGAAGATATTAGCGTCAGAACCGCACTCGGACTCCTCTTCATCAAAAAATTACCCGCTCCATTCTACAAAACAATAGGAAATATTTATGCGGCACGCGCAAGATGCGTAGGTGTTGCCCCCATCTATCTAGACTTCAAAAGCAAACACATGTTTTGGCTTAGAAAGTATAACGGATATCTAGGTTGGGGAATGGAAGGGCATCACGGTAGATATCTGGATTATCTTGAAAAGAAGCAACAAAAAACCCTGGTAAAATATTCTAAAATCACAAAAGAAGCATCACAGAAGCCCAAAGTTAAAAAAATAGAAAAACAAATAATGGCATTTGAAGATAAAATGATAAAGGAGCAAAAAACAATGGATGTAGATGAATACAAAAAACTCAATGACCAACTGGACGAACTCAAATCAAAACATCAAAAAGCTCTAACCGACGCAATGACAACTGAAACTAAAAAACAGTACGAAGATTTACAAAGAAAAATCAATGAAAACAGAAAAGTAGCTGCAAAAGTCGCCACAGATAAAGCAATATTAACAGCCAAAACAGCCGAAGCAAGATTAGCCGCCCTTGATGACGACATAGCCAAAGCCAAAGAAAAAGCGAAAAACTCAAATAATAAACAATCAAAAAAAGAACTTAAACAAAGAGTAAAAGCACTCCAACTCGAAAGAAAAAATGCGTTCGAATTCATAACCGAACAAAAACATTCGGCCATGCGAAAAATGAATCGCGCCATCAATTTCACTACTTACAGCGATGACAAAATAGTGCTTGCAGATGAAGGCAACGCTTTCAGAATAGGGATGGATGATAAATTCATCAAATGGTGTCGGGCAAATGAAGGAATGATCAATAAAACACTATCAAATCCAAATCACGAATTCTGGCAAAAAAACAGCAGAATAATGGGATATTCCACTAGCGACTTTATAGTTCATGCCCAAAACGCCATAAAAGTATCCAAAACATTTCCAGCCTCACTTGTAGACAATTTCCTCAAAGGCAGAATAATTCAAAAAATGCCAATATTGGGAAAAGCCAATAAGTACTTCATGCGAGGAGCTAAAGGTCTAATGGTATATCAAGCCGCAGGTGACATAAGGCAAGGCAGGTATTGGGCCGTAGCCGAAATGGGATTCAGTATGATACCTATTGCCGGCGATATCTCACAAATAATAGCCGCAGTTCGAAAAAAAACTTGGGCTGACAGAAAAATATCGACCAATGAACAATATATGTTAGCAGCACTCGGTGTTGCCGGTTTGGGAGCCAATTTACTAACATTTGGTCTCGGAGGTTCAATCGGCAAAGCATTATTCAAAGGAGGTACAGTAGCCCTAAAAGCTGCCGGTGTAGGTAAAAAAATGCATAGAGCTATAGGTGTAGCTACTTATCCAATGATTGGCTTTGCAATGTACGAAACCTCAAAACACCTTATCGATAAACTCCATGCCTACGACATAATGAAAGCATCAAGCAGAACCGCATACGAAGCCACTTCTCACACAATGAAAGTCCTATGGACCCTATACAAACTAATGGGCGACAAATACAACATCAACCCAACAAAAGGCTTCGTCCAAAAACCATACAAAGGTATTGAACGTTTAACTCAAGTATAATATTGTTACCATAGGAATCGCTCTTTGATTGCCGCAAATAAACAATCAGAGAGCCGAAATCCTCCACGAGAAGACAAAACGTCGTAACATAATTTAAGTGAACAACCCAACCTTTCTAGTTATCGGCTCCGGCATAGCAGGCCTAAATTTTGCCATCAAAGCAAGTAAATACGGACGCGTCTTAATTCTCACAAAAAGCCAAGCCGAAAAAAGCAACACATACAAAGCTCAAGGTGGAATCGCAGCCGTTTTAAGCAATAAAGACAGCTTAAAAAAACACATCAAAGACACTCTCGAATGCGGTAGTTTTCACAACAAAAAATCCGCCGTCGAATATCTTGTCAAAAACGGTCCCTCAGCCATCGACGATTTGCTGAATTACGGAGTGCGATTCAAAAAAAATAAAAAAGGACTTCTGGTATTAACCAAAGAAGGAGGTCACAATCAAGGCAGAGTAGCTTACGCCGGCGATTTCACAGGCAAAGAAATAATTGAGGCGGCAATCAAAACCGCTCAAGCTTCGCCCAATATCCAAATAATCGAAAACGCCTTCGTAATCGATTTGATTCTCAAAAAAAAGATCTGCCTTGGCGCGAAAATAATCATCAAAAACAAAATTAAAAATCTCTACGCACCCTACACGATTTTGGCCACAGGCGGGGCCGGCCAGGTTTTTAAGCACACCACAAATCCCACAGTCGCCACGGGTGACGGCATCGGCATCGCAAGCCGCGCCAATCTCAAATTCAAAGATCTTGAATTCATCCAATTCCACCCAACAGCCCTAAATATCCCCAATCAAAAAGTAAAATTTTTATTAAGTGAAGCTTTAAGAGGAGAAGGTGCCATCCTCGTCAACGAAAAAGAACAAAGATATATGAAAAAACACCATCCCACGTCCGAACTCGCCCCCCGAGATATCGTCGCTAAATTCACCTATTTAGAATCCCTAAAAAATCCCGTCTTTTTACGCTTCAAAAATAAAACAGTCAAAGAACTCAAAGAAAGATTCCCCATCATCTTCAACAAATTAAAAGACCACGGCCTCAATCTGGCAAAAGACCGCATCCCAATCACCCCGGCCGCCCACTACCTCTGCGGCGGCATAAAAACCACCATCGCCGGCCAAACCCCAATCAAAAATTTCCACGTCATAGGCGAGGCGGCCGGTACCCAAATCCACGGAGCAAACCGACTCGCCTCAAATTCTCTACTTGAAGCCATGGTTTGTTCAAGCGCGCTAGCTTCATCTCTCTCCCCACAAAAAATCAAAAAAAACCTCATCAAATTCGAAAAACACAACCAAGACAAAACCGAAGAAAAAACAACCGCGCTCACAAAAACCGAAACTGAAAAGCTAAAAAAAATCCGCAAAAAAATCAAAGAAATCATGTGGCAAAACGTAGGAATAGTCAGAAAAAAAGAAAACCTGACAAAAACAATCGAAACACTAAACAAACTACAAAAAACGATGACCACCATAAAAAACCACACAAACAAAAGCTTCTACGAAACCCAAAACCTGCTAACCGCAGCCCAACTAATC
>JAHJTR010000215.1 GCA_018829865.1 Patescibacteria group bacterium
AGGAGTAATCTTCTTCTTTAAAGAACGCTCAATCGCCTCATCTCGCGGGGCTCTCACCTCTACAACAACATCCAAAAAACCGCTAATCCCCTCCAAATATGACGCATCAACAACAATAAGTTTTTTATCTTTATTGTTCTCTATTATATGCCTCATCTCAGCCCAAATACTCGGATGTAGCAGCTTATTCACAATTTTCAATTTCTTGTCATTCAAAAAAATAGTCTTTCTAAGTATGTTTTTATCTACTTTACCTTTTTTTAAATACTCTTCCCCTAAAAAAGTCCTTATTTTCTCCCAGCACGCACCACCCGGCTCATATAGCCTTAAAGCAATCTCATCAGCATCGATTAACAAAACCTCTTCTTTATCGCCAGTCGCTCTGCCTCCTTCAAAAAAACGAACAATAAGTTTGCTCACAGTTGACTTCCCCACACCCGGCAGCCCCGTCACTCCAATAATCATATCTCTTATAGTTATCGTATTTTTAGCCCCAAATCCGTAAGCGCCCTTTTGAAATTCGCAAGCGCATCATCAATCTCTCTTTTAGACGGCCTAAAATCCAGTTCGTGAGCAAGTTTATTCCTCAACTTATGTGCCCTCCAAACTCCATTAATATCTCCGAAAATACTTCTGCTACGTTTAAGCTTTTCGCCTAAATGACCACTATAACCCAGTTGAGCCATAACTTTATCCAGAATCTTATCGGCATCCATAATCGCCCTCGCCGGATTAGCATATTTATCCAGCATAACCCTTTTCCATTGCTGCGCAAAATAGCGCTGATTCGCCGCCCCAATTTTAGATCCCTTCATTTTAATCAGCACCATCAACCCAATACCTAAGCCAACAATAAGTGTAACAATTAATATCAGCCAATAATATTCCTGCATCGCAAAATTTATTATTTATTATGAGTTTGGAGCATCTCCGCCAACATTCCTTTTAGAGCTTCATGATCTTTGTAGGATTTATGTTTAAGGAATTCCTCCTGATTCCTCAAAATATTTAATTCAATTAGTTTAGGCCTATGAGCATTTTCCATACTGAATTTCGTTGTATCACCAATTTTATCGAGCACAATTGTTCCATAGCCAAATAACGTCCCCCAGAAGCCTTTGATTTCAAAAGTCACACCATTAATAGTGTGATACTCAATTTTTGTAGAAGTTCGATGAAAAATGCCATTCCACTCTATATCCAAAACTCCCTTATCGGTAATAAGCCACACATCAAAATACCAGTCACACAATTTATAAATAAAAACAATCACACCAATCGCCAGCCATCCAAGCCACAAAAGTATAAGTGGCGGCATTAAATAAAAAAGCAAAAAAGGAGGGGCTATCCCGAGCCAAAAACTCTTAAACAAAGGCCCCCAAAAAATCGCAATATGCTTATGAGCCACAAATTTAATATCCTCCTCATCATCTATATGACCCCTGAAAAGAATATTGGCTAAAAACATATGACTAATTTATTTTTTGTTAAATAAAGCATAATATACATTTTTCCACTTGTAAATGTCTAAGGTTTTCTATACATTTTTACATGCGCATAAAAAATTACTAGATCCAAAGAAAAGAAACATAATTAGAAAATTTTGAATTACGAATCACCACTGGATATAAACAAAAAACCCAAGTCAAAAGCAATAAGTTTTATTTTAGATGTCTTGATTAATTTGGCAATCGTGGTCGCTTTAGCCGTTTTTATCAGGCTTTTTATTATTGAGCCTTTTAATGTTAAAGGCAGCTCAATGTGCGACACTCTTAATTTCGTTAACGGTGAGTGCAAGCAGGAATCCGAGAGAATTCTGGTCAATAAATTATCTTATCTCGAGGTGCTGGGATTTAAAATCGGAGAGCCTCAAAGAGGAGATATAGTCGTATTCCAGCCGCCTCAAGGTAAATCGGATTCTTATATTAAAAGAA
Organism: Patescibacteria group bacterium; assembly: GCA_018829865.1. Classification (GTDB taxonomy): domain Bacteria; phylum Patescibacteriota; class Gracilibacteria; order UBA1369; family JAHJTR01; genus JAHJTR01. Next base: position 1,935 of record JAHJTR010000215.1, read on the forward strand.
TAATTGGCTTGCCGGGAGAAACTCTGGAGCTCAGAAACGGTGAGGTTTACATTTTTAATCAGGCAAATCCCGAAGGATTTATGATGGAGGAGAACTATTTAAACGAAAAAAATAACGGCAAAACTTTCCCCCTGGCCGGCAAGAAAAAGTTTACAATCGATGAAGATAGCTATTTTGTTATGGGAGATAACAGAGCAAATAGCACGGATTCACGCGTTTGCTTCAGACTCGACGCTTCTTGCCATCCGGGAGATAAAGAATTCATCACTGTCAAAGACATCAACGGTAAAGCCTGGACAACAATTTGGCCTCTACATAAAATCAGATTCATTCACTAGTTTATTCCGGTGGCGCTGAGCTAAAATAAAATTCGATAAGTATAATTGTTGAGATCAAGAGAATACCACTCCACCAATTCAAAATTCGGAGATGCTGAAAAAATAAAATACTTGTTGCAAGAATCGAAAGCAAAATACCCTGCCTTATCGAAATATTTAAGGCATTTTCTTTTTGCAATGTAACGTATTTTCGCACAGAATAAACAAGTAACGACAAGCTGGCGACTAATGCAAAAAACAGGCTGATAAAAAATAGCACAAGGCCCAGCTTGGAAGCTCCCTCCAAGGGTGGGTCTAACTTCGACAAAACCAGACAAAAAGCGCTCCAGCTAACGCAGGCAGCAACCACCAATGCCGTTAAATAAACTCTACATACGGATTTAGCTAATCTCATTATTGATTTTTTTTAATATTTTAGGAATTTTTTTAAAATCCTCAAACAAGGTTTTTTTCTGATTAGGATTATATAATGCCACAGCCGGATGATAAAGAGGTAAATAAATCTGATGCTTTGTTTCGTCTACTATGCTCTTGTATCGATAAACTTTACCCCTAGCAGTTGATATTTTTAAATCACTCGGCAAAAACCTATACATGGCATGCCTACCAAGAGTAATAATTATCTGAGGGTTAATAAGTCTCACTTGTTCCTTTAAATAAGGCCAACAAGCCTTAACTTCCTCCGGCTCCGGATCTCTGTTTTCGGGAGGTCTGCATTTAACAACATTCGCAATGTAAACGTCTTGTCTATCCAAATTCACCAGCGCCAGCATCTCATCCAATATCCGGCCGGCCGCGCCAACAAAAGGTATTCCTTGTATATCTTCATTCTTCCCAGGCCCCTCGCCTATAAACATAATCTGCGCATTTTTATTCCCATCTCCCGGCACAACATTAGTTCTTGTCTTCTGCAAAGCACATCTTTCACATTTACTTGCAATCCCGTATAATTCTTCCAGATTTTTATATTCCATATAAATTTATAAATTATAAATACACATTAATCTGAAATTAGTGAAAGTACCAACAATTTTTTTAGGCACACCGGATATTGCAGCAGAAATCCTTAAAAGTATCAGTAGCAACGAGAACATAGATCTCGTTGCGGTTATTACAGCTCCAGATAAAAAACAGGGGCGTAAAATGCAAATAAAAAAAACCGAGGTCAAAACAGTTGCGGAAGAGCTGAAAATCCCCGTCTACACACCATCTACCAAAGAGGAAATTCATACAATTCTCGCAGGCTTAGATTTTAAACTGGCCATAACGGCAGCTTATGGATTAATTATTCCTGAGAAAACTTTGGATTTAGCAAAATTCCTCAATATCCATTTTTCACTATTGCCCAAATATAGAGGCGCTTCGCCAATTCAGGCCTCGCTGCTTAATGGCGATAAAGTAACCGGCGTAACGATTTTTGAATTAAGCAAAAAAATGGATTGCGGCGATATTATTGATCAAGCCGAGGTTGCAATAGATCAAAATGATGATTTGGAATCGTTGAGTGCCAAGTTGATTAATAAGGCGGTAATACTCGTTGCAGCCTTAGTTCTCCCCTATCTTAAAAAAGAAATTGATTTACAAATACAGGACGATAATCAAAGTAGCTACTGTTATAAAATCACAAAAAAAGACGGTTTAATCGATTTTGATAATGATGACTGCGAAAAGGTTATTAATAAAATCCGGGCTTTCAAAAATTGGCCAACAACATATTCATATTTAGCCGGGAAGATTCTTAAAATTTTAGAAGCAAAAAAAGTTAATCATCTTGAGGAGGAAGCTGACGAAGTCACAAATAAAGCTTCCAAAGGCCAAATAATAATTGCTCATGGCAAAATCTATGTGATACTGAAGGACGGCCCTCTGGAGATTCAAAAATTACAGATGGAAGGGAAAAATCCGATTACAGCCAAAGAGTTTATCGCCGGATATGCCAATCTTAACGGCTCAACCTTAGGTTAATCCGTTTGACATTGGCTGATTTAAAATCAATCGATTTCACATATAACCCGCTAAAAAACGTCATCAAATAAATCATAGACGTGTTTGTCATAAAATAGTGATCAAATAGCGAGATTACAAAAAATATTACAATATTCAAAAACAGAATATTATTAAGTGTTTTATCGAAATCAATGAGGAAAAGCTTATTGATCTTATAAAGGCTGTACGAAAACCAGCAGGTCAAAAGAATTAGTATTGCCAAGCCAAATATCCCAAATTCATTTGCCATTAGCATGAAAACATTGTGAACAGGCTGGTGTTCCCAAGGAAGTAATTTCCCCTCAGTGAATTCTTGCATGCGAGTGGTGAAATGCCCCGCCCCAACCCCCATAGGGTGAGAAGCAAGCATTCGCGAGCTTATTCGCATATAATCAAGTCTGTCGCTCACACTTTTATCATTAATCGATATATCGAGCCTGGCTTTGATTTGATCACCTATTTGCGAATTAAGAATCAAAATAATAAAAATGAACAAACCGAGCGCAATCTTTTTTTTAGAAACTTTATTGTGCAGCCTGGGATTAATGATAAAAAGATAAATTATACTACCAATGGCCAAAGCTATCAGAGCAGATCGAGAGAAAGTAAAAATAAGACCGGAAATCAATATAACACCTGCATAAAGCCAAATCTTTTTGCTCGAAGATTTAAACATGTAGTAAGTCATGGAAATCGCAAAAACAATCGCTCCCGCCAAAACATTGGGATGCAAAAAAGTCCCATAACTCCTGATATATTTAATATCATTAACATCAATTTTAGCAATTCCCAATGTCGAGTGGTCAAAACTAATTTCGCCCAAAAAACCGAATCCAAGTGAGCTCTGAAAATAATGCTGTGCAATGGAAAGCCCGGACTGAAAAACCATAGTTGCAATCAAAAATTTAAGCCCCTTATTTAAGTCGTAATATTTATTACAAAAAATATAAATCATAAAAAGATAAAGAACCGACCGAATTGCAATATGAAAGACCAGAGTAATATCCTTCGCAAAAACCGCCGAAAAACAAGCTAGAATGGTAAGACTAAGCGTATAAAGCCAAATCATTCTTTGGGCCCTGCCGTCAAAATAATTAAGTTTGAAAACCCCTTTATAAAGGCTAATACCAAATATAACCATTATAAAAATAACTATCAAATCGCTAAAGCAAAAAAAAGAAGATGTGAACGGATTAAAAAAGCCATTGGCTCCTTCGGTGGAAGAATAAATAACTGCCCGCACAGAAAGCGGTATACTCAAAATAAAAAGCGATACAAGGTAATCAAATATTTTGGCTAATCTAAAGTGTTTCGTCTGCAGCTGCTTGTAATCTTTCAGTAAACTTATAATCATATTATTAATTATTCACAGGTGGTTTTGGGGGAGGGAGAGGGATAAACCCCTTGCCGGGCAATAAATCTGATATCAGCCGCTCAGCATTTTTTATGGCGGAAGTGGGATTACCCGTAGCAATAACGGCATCAATTGCCTGCTTAAACACATCTATATAAAGTTCTCGATCATAAATCGCAAAACTCTCAGCATAACCGATTTGGTTTACAAAAACTCCATATATAGGCTCTTTTGCTTGTTCTTCAATTAAATCCCTCCGACTCGTCGGTTTATGAGTTTTATCAAAATAATGCTGGTTACTCTCCTTTGACGCCAAAAAACTTAAAAACAACCAGGCCTCATCAGGATGCTTAGATGTTCGTGAAACCACTTCAACAAAATAATTGGCATAAGCGGTTCTCTTATCAGGCGATACCTTGGGATCAAAAACTTGAGGGGCGGGCGCCACTCTGACGCTGGTTTCTTTTATTGTGTCGATTCCGGCAGCACGCTTGGTTTTTATCAAATCCATAACCTGCTCATAAGCATATGAATAACTAACAAACATGCTAAGCTTCCCTGAGACAAAAGCATCTAACTCTTTTTCGGGATTACTTTCACTGGCAATATATTTGTTCCATGAGTAGTTTTTATTTGATTGCAGCGCAAAACTCGTATAAAGATCAAGAGCATCAGCCGCCGGAGTAGTCGGAGGTATGCCGGTAGCTTTAGCGAAAGCTGCCTCGTTATAATCCTTATTATAAAAATCAACTTTATACTGCAGCATCATCAAATAAAGAATATCAACTGATCTGCTGATATTTTCGGATCGGCCCAAAGCAATTCCCGATCGAAAAAATCGCTCAAAGCTATTATCTTTTTTTGTCAGACGGTACACATCCTCCTTTAATCCCTCCCAAGTCGCTGATGGCGCGCCTTTTTCAGGCAACGCATCCTCAAAATGAGATTTATTGTAATAGAGGGCCAATGTATCGACCGTTAGAGGTACTCCGAACATTTTTTTCAGGCCATCTTTTTGGTCGTAGTGTAAAACATCTTTGGCTGCAACATCAACAAAAGCCTGCTCAGCCAATTCAGGTGTAATTAGTGTTAATTTTGCAGGAGTTAATTTCTTGGTATTTTTAGCAATCCAAGTATTTTGAACAGAGAAAATATCCGGCCCCTCACCTTCAGCCATTTCGTTTAATATCAGCGAGTTATACTCATCAAAATCATTAAATTTTTTATAATTAATTCTGATATGCGGATACTTGCTTTGGAATTTTTGCAAAATCGGTGTAAAAACGTCTTCATCATCAAATAATTTATAGTAATTGAGAGTAATTACCTCTGGATTCGTAGTCGTCGTAGTTTTTTTCTTCAACCAATCGCAGCCTGAGCTGAGAAACAACAACAATCCGATCAATGACAACGATATAAATTTTTTGATTTTCATATTTTTATTTTTAAATTATTTATTAAACCCTTCATAAAAACCCTGAAGGAAATATTTTTTTGAAAGAGCATAAAAAAACAGATCCGAAAAAACCCCACCATCATCACGTTTCATCACTTTCAAGGTGGTTAAAGAGGGGGCTGAACTCAAAATTCTAAAAGTCAAAAGCTTCCAAAACGATGGAGATTTCCTGAGTTCCGGATGAATGGCATCAATTAAATGAATTGATTTGCCAACCATCAGCATCCTCTTCTCCAGTGATTCCTCAAGTATTTCATGCAAATGATAAGCGACAGCATCTTTATTATAATAAAGTCTCAGGCCATGTTTTTTCTGCAGCCTAAACCCAAGCTCTATATCTTCCCATCCATAGCAGTTGAACTTGGAATCGAATTTTTCCCTCATCAATAAAGATCGCTTAAGAGAAATATTGGAAGTGTAAAAGAAATTATAATCCGCCTCATCTTTACCTTGAAGTTTTTCGAAAGCAAATTGATGCCCGCCAAACTTACCAAGCACACTTGACCCATTAGTAAGCCAATTCATAAAAGTTGTTATATTGAGATCCGGATGCCATTCAATAAAACCAAGACACGCAGCATTTTCTTCAGGATGGTTTTTATGCACTCTCATATGTTCCTTTAGAAAATCAGGGCAGACAATAATGTCATCTCCTATAAAAACCACCACATCACCCTTGGCATGATTAAGCCCTAAATTTCGTGCATTCCCCTGGCCCTTATTCTCCTGATAAAAATATTCAATACTCATATCGCTATCTTCAGCGAAATCCCATACCATTTGATCAGTTTTATCATCACTCCCATCATCAACAACTATCACCTCAAAACGATTTTTATCATAATTAAGCTCATCAAGCGTCTGCAGACATTTAAGCAAAATCTCTCGCCTGTTATATGTCGGAATAATTATACTAAAATCCATCTTCATTTAATCATTGATTACCGACTCAAATTTTAGCAAACTGCTTTTTAAAAAGCCACAAAATCGCAAGCCGGCAGATGACAAATCAATAAACCGAACACCGTCAGAATAATTTAAAAATCAAGAGCCTATTTTTTGTTTACGAAGCAGGCATGAATTTTAAAAGATGAATATCTGTAGCGACAATCTCGGTGTAATATTTTTTATCACCTTTTGTATTGGTATAAGACTTATTTGCGAGATATCCCTCAAGATAAACAGGGCTCCCTTTCTTCAAATACTTCTCACAAAGTTCCCCCAACTTTCGCCATACGGAAATTTTGTGAAACTCAGTCTTTTTTTGTTGTTCGCCCTCTTTATCAACCCAGGCTCTATCTGTGGCAACAGACATACCAACCACAGTCACACCTTCCTGTGTCTTTTTAACATCAGGATCAGCAGCTAAGTTACCCATTAGAGCAACTCTGTTCAAACTTTTCATAGCATTTTTCAATTAATGAATAAAACATCTCAATTATAATCAACGCCGATTAAGAAAATATTAAAACAAGATAAAATATTACGAAAAATATCCCCTATTTATTTCAACAAAAAATGTCAAAAAGATTCCTTCTAAATTAGCCAAAAATCCCTTTCTGCCATTGTTTTTTACCCCGGTTTCTGCGATAGTAAATCCACAAAATAACCTGAAAAAAATGTTCAACGGAATTATAAAAGAGGTGGGAATAATCAAATCGATTAATTCAGAAGAGGGGCAAGGCTCAGTCATCTCCCTAATCAAAACCTTCATCATTACAGCCTCAAACAATATCACTCAAAAGCCTATCGGAGCTTCAATAGCGGTAGACGGCGTTTGCCTCACTATTACGGCCAAAACCACTGATTCATTCCAGGTTGTCGCCATGCCTGAAACTCTCAGCCGAACCATTTGCGGCACCTATCAAATCGGCGCAAAAGTAAATCTTGAAACCCCAATGCAGCTTGGCGAAGACATTTCCGGCCACCCCGTTTTGGGCCATGTTGACACCATGGGCGAGATTCTCAATATCGAAGGAGACGAAAAAAGTAAAATTTTTGAAATCAGCTTTTCAAAAGAAATTGCCAAATATCTGGCGTTCAAAGGATCAATCTGCCTTAATGGCATCAGTCTCACGGTAAGCAAGCTCAAAACAGAGAGCCTGCAAGTTTCAATTATCCCGCACACCCTTGAAAATACAAATTTGAATTCCCTCAAAAAAGGCGATAGCGTCAATATTGAGGTCGATATGTTTGCAAGGTATCTTGAGAGGCTTATTGAAACCAAAGATTCCCAAGTTAAATATGAATATCTTCAAGAAAGAGGTTTTTTGTAGGAGTGAGATCGGCTCTCTCCTCATATATAAAATAAATTATTAAACAGATGAAAGTAGCAATCGTAGCCGCAAAATTCAATTCTCAAATAACCGAAATGCTTTTATCGGCAGCGCAGGAAGAGCTAAAAAATAGCAACATACAAGATGTAGACATTTTTAAAGTACCCGGCGCCTGCGAAATCCCAACAATGCTTAATCATCTGGCGCAGAAAAAAATCTACGATGGATTTATTAGCATCGGAGCCGTAATTCAAGGCGAAACACCCCATTTTGACTATGTCTGCAAAATGGCACAGGAAGGAATTTTGCAAGTTAGCCTCAAATATAACATTCCAATAATTTTTGGCATTTTGACAACAGATAATATCCAGCAAGCACTTGAAAGAGCCGACATAAAGAAACAAAATAAAGGCGCAAGTTTCGCCAAAGCGTTGGTTGAAATGATCGATAATCTGACACCCTAACCCCAAACAAAAATGCACATAAAAACCCTAAACGAAGCCGATCTAAAAAATAAAAAAGTCCTACTGCGCGTCGACTTCAACGTCCCGATCGACCATTTTGGCGAAGTACAAGATGACACCAGAATCCGAGAGTCCCTGCCAACAATCCGCGAAATCCTGAGACACGACGCCACCTTAATTATCATGACCCATTTTAAGCGCCCCAAAGGAGTTGTCGTCGACGAAATGCGAGTAAACCCCATAGCTGAAGCGCTAGCCGGCCTGCTAAAAAAGCACGTCAAAAAATTCGACAAAATCTATAGCGATGACATAAAACAACAACTTCACAAATCCAATCCCGGTGAAATCTACATGCTTGAAAACATCCGCTTCGAACCAGGCGAAGAATCCTGCGACGAGAATTTCTCCAAAAATCTGGCTTCCCTCGGCGATATTTTTATTAATGATGCATTCGGCACCGCCCATCGCAAGCACTCTTCGACTTACGGAATCGCAAGTCACCTGCCCTCATTCGCCGGCCTCTTGCTCGAGCGCGAGATCGACGCCCTAAATCCCCTGCTTGAAGCCCCGAATCGCCCGCTCACCATCATTATCGGAGGCGCCAAAATCGACACAAAAATCGCTCTAATCCGCAATTTTTTTGATAAAGCCGATAATATTTTGGTAGGAGGAGGACTGGCCAACACGTTTTTAGCGGCCGCCGGTTACAACGTAGCCAAGTCCCTCTATGAACCCGAAAAATTGGATATAGCCAGGGATATCATGCTGGAAGCCGAAAAACATCATGAGAAATTTGTACTCCCAAGCGATTGCATTGTCGCAAATGAAATCGGCGAAGATGTCGAGACACTTAATGTGCCTATTAAAGATATTGAAGGAGACATGCGCATTCTAGACATCGGAAAACAAAGCGCTCAAAGATTCGCTGAAATAATTGAAAAATCCAAAACAATAATCTGGAACGGACCACTAGGCCTGTATGAATACAAACCCTTTCAAAAAGGCTCCCTGGCAGTAGCCGAAATGGTAGCCCATTCACCCGGTTACACCGTACTCGGTGGAGGCGACACGGTTGATTGCGTCAAGAGACTTGGATTCAAAAAAGACCAATTCAGCCATGTATCAACAGGTGGCGGCGCAATGCTGGAATTTCTCGAAGGCAAGCACTTGCCGGGAGTTGAGGCTTTGCTTGGATAGATAATATTTAGATCTCTTATTAATTTTTTTGATAAACTTCAATATTGTAAAGCCAAAATCACCCCCTAAAAAATTCCTCAACCATTCCCCCCAAACCCAAACCTAAGAATTCTTCCAATAAAGCGCATTATAAGCCCTCACAAAAGCATCAACAGAAGCCTGAATAATATCCGGAGAAGTAGCCGCCCCCACAACCTCATTACCGCTCTTATCATTAACCTTAATCCGCACCTCAACCGCCGCATCCGTCCCCCCTGTATGAATTTTCACTACATAATCCAGCAGCTCAAAATTCAACTTATCCTTACTCTCAATCCCCTTTCTTATCCCATTAATCAAAGCATCAACCGGCCCCACGCCCTCCCCCTCAACACTGATTCTCTTCCCATGAAAATCAATTTCCAATTTCGCATGAGCGCGTTTCTTCCTATAAACACTCAGCTCAAAATCCTTAACCCTAAGCACAGCCTCTTTACTCGAAAATTCCTGCAAATTAATCTCAATAATCGCCTGCAAATCCTGCTCACTTATCGCCTTCCCCCTCGTTATAAATCGCGCAACATTTTTATGCACTCCCTCAAGGCATTTGCCCGTAATCGTAATCCCAAATTCCTTTTCAATATATTTAGCAAGTTCGTTTATGTCAGGAGTTTGCCCGCCCCAGAGCTCTTTTTCTCGCATGCTTATTTGAGTAGCCTTCAAATTGTAAAGCTTATTATTCAGATAACTGCTTATATCATCCAAATCAGGCTCAAGTGTCGCCGGAGCCGGCTGATATTTGAGAGCGGTCACAGGATCTTTAAGACCATTGCCGGTCGCAACCACCACCACCGTATCATCCTTTTTAATAATCTTATTCTTAGCCAGTTGGCAAAGAGCCGCAATTCCAAGCGCGCCCGATGGCTCTACAAAAATCGATTCACTTCGCGCAAGCAACTGTTCACTATTCAGTGTTTCTTCATCAGTAACCTGCGTCATCCTCCCTTTACTCTTATAAATTCCCTTTAGAACCTTATTACCATCAAGCGGATAATTAACCGCAACCGCACTGCATACCGTATCAATCGCATCCCATCGCTTAACGCTCTTTTTATTATTATCAAAAGCCTCATAAACCGTCGCGCAACCCGTAGGCTGCACCCCGATCATTTTAGGCAATTTCTTAATCAAACCAACCTCTTTATAATCCAAGAATCCCTTCCAAATAGCCGATAAATTAGTTCCGCAACCCACAGGCACAATTACATAATCCGGCACATTCCAATCCAGCTGCTCAATAATTTCATAGGCCTGAGATTTCTGGCCCTCAGATCGGAACACATAATCCCCTGCCAAATAAAAATTATGCTTCTTGGCAGTTTCAACCGCAAGTTCGGCACATCGACTATAAGGCGCTCTAACTTGCAAAATTCGCGCGCCATAAGAAATCGTCTGAGCCAGCTTACCGATCGGAGTACCTTCAGGCACAAGCACATAACAAGGAATTTTAGCGACAGCCGAGTAAGCGGCACAAGAAGCGGCCATATTACCGGACGAAGCCAAACAAATCGCCTTCGACCCAACCTCAAGCGCCTTGGTAATCTCAACAAGCGAACCTCTATCCTTAAAACATCCCGTCGGATTAGCGCCCTCATCTTTGATATAAATATTTTTAAGCCCAAGTTTCTTGCCCAAGTTTTCCGCATGATAGAGCGGTGTTCCGCCTTCCTTAAGACTAACCACATTCTCCAAATCTATAATCGGATAAAAATCCAAGTATTTCAGCGCTGATATTGGAGCATTTTTAATCGAATAAGTATTCAGCCTCTGCCGAATAAAATCATAATCATAAATAGCGTCAAGGCTGTCCCCACACTTCAAACAACTCGTTGCAGTCTTTCTCTCATCAAACTTAGACCCGCATTTGATACATTCCAAATGATAAAATTTTCCATCAGTCACTACAAAAAATTTAAATTTCTAAATTTACAAACCAAAATATACGCCTTTGGCTAAACAATGGCAATGCAATCTATTTCAACGGCAACACTCTTTGGCAGCGTCTTAACCGCAACAGTCGCCCTCGCAGGTTTATGATCCCCAAAGTACCCGGCATACACCTCATTCACCGCCGCAAAGTCATCCATAGTCGCAAGATAAATAGTAGTTTTGACAACCTTTGAAAGATCACTCCCCGCCGCCTCAAGCACAGCCTTCAGATTATCCATCACCTGCGTGCACTGCGCGCCAACATCTCCCTCAATCAAATCCCCCTCTTTACTCAGCGGAATCTGCCCCGAACAAAACAAAAATCCATTCGCTTTTACCGCCTGCGAATACGGCCCAATCGCTTGAGGCGCATTGGTTGTGTTTACGATTTCCATACAAGTATCAATTAAACAATATTAAGAATGCCGCTTATCCCCACGCGCATTGTCTTTATGCGTATCCCTGGGCGGCTCTTTAATTTTTGCCCAAGCA
>JAHJTR010000216.1 GCA_018829865.1 Patescibacteria group bacterium
GCCGGCTGCGCTGGTTAAATCAACCTCAAACTCATCAATCTTCCTCACAACAATATTTCCTCCACCAATTGAAGATCCGATAATTTTCATCTTACGATTACCTTTCTGCAAAACCATCTTCACGGTATTAGGATGATAACTTATACCCAAATCATCAACGATAAATTCATATTCAATCCCTTTTTTCTTGGCATAAGCAAACGCATCCTTAATTCTCGGATCAGAAGTCTTAAACTTCATAATCCCGGCAATAAGCGCTTTATCAGTAGCATGACCTTTATAAACAATACCAAAAGACCCATGCAGATAAAAAGTAACTTTCTCAGGAGTCGTATCAAAAAGCGCTCTGGCAATTTGACCAAGCTTAACAGCCCCTGCTGTATGCGAACTCGATGGTCCAACCATAATCGGACCGATGATATCAAACACAGAGTAGCGTTGCATTTTGCAATAATTAAAGTTTAGTTGTCGCCTTAAATTAACAATGTGCGGGTACAAATCTAGCACATATTTGTCATTTTGGTAAAGCTTTATTTGTTTGTCTTAAGCTGTTTCATCAATAAATAGCTACTTACGATTGTGGTTATGGGTATTAAAATCACCAGAGAAGCACCTCCTACAAAAATCCTCACCAACTCCATTGAGATAAATTCATAATTCACTAATTCTCTAAGATTATCAAACTGCCCCAAGCTCAGCAAAACCAAAAACGGCATAGAAGCAGCCAAATATGCAATAAGTAAAGTGTTTGTCATACTTCCCAAAATATCTTTCCCTATTTCCATTCCGATTTTACAAGCCTTCTTAAAAGTAACTTTCAGATTTTCCTTCTGAGACTCAAAAATAGCTGAACTAATAGTGATTGACGTATCAATAAGTGCCCCAACCGCCCCCAAGAATATCGCAGCAATCAGTATTTCACTTAAATTAATCTCAGGAAATTGCAGTGTTAGCGTCCTCAAATCCTCACTCGAAGCAGGGCCAATATAAGCCATCATTGTAAAAATAAGAGTCACAACCAAGCTTATTACATACCCTAAAATCACTGACACTATTGTTGAAAGACTTTTTAAATTAAATCCATGAATAAGCGGTATTGTAATTAGAGTCAGAGCACAAACAAATATCAAACAGGCCAAAATAGGGGAGACACCAAATTTTATCAAATTCAAAAATAGATAATAAAAAAGAATCAATGAAGACATAATGCTCACCAAAGAGAAAAACCCTTTTTTTCTGGCAATAATAACAACAAGAGCGGAAAAAATAATAAAAATCATAAAAAGACCGCTCCCATGGTAATAATCCACAATATCATAAGTAGATTCACCGGTAATTAAGTTAGTCGTCTTATAGGCTCTAACAGCTTGTTCTTTTTGATAAGTATTATAATTATATTCAACCCCGATTTTAGCATTTACTTTTTTCCCTGATTCAAGTTTAATCACCGCCATCTGCCCATCTTCGTGCATCGGATAAAGCTCGGTAATCTCCCCATAAACGAACTCCGCCTCCATAGTATCCGATTCATTTTGAGAGATCATCTCTTTTTGATCCAAATGATTATTTATATAGTAGGAGGATCCAACAATGGTAATTACAAGCGCAACATATAGTATATAGGCAATCTTTTTCATTTATTTGTTGTTAGGATATAACCCCTTAAAAATACATTTATCACCATCCATAACAATCTCAGTCTCCGATATCATTTCATTGGTAAATTCAGCGCCGTAGTCACTAATCAAAACCACCGGAGTCGATTCATCAGCCTCCCCCATAATCAAATTAGCGGCGGTAGCCAAAGAATCAGCAATATTCACCTTAGTCACCTTTAAAGCCTTCCCATAAAGATCATTTTGTCCAATTTTATCAACAATCCCCCTAAAACCACTATAGCCGATCGCATTCCCTATAGCCCCTTGTCTTAGCGGTATACACACAGAATCAACAATTATTATCCCCAAATGATTGAGCTTAAAATGACTAATCAGTTTTTTTTGTAAGGAGTTAGCTGATTTATAGGGTTTGACAGGCCACATCACCACAAGATCTTCAGGCATATTAGACTCATCAATGCCCGAATTAGCCACAAATATGTTATTTTTAACAGTTAAATAGTATTCACCCGGCATAATCCGATCAGCCTCCCGCTCAATTAAATAGGCCAATTCAGGCCTTTCTGTAGCGGTTAAAGCCAGATTTTGCCTCTGTAATTTTGGTTTATCCTTGATTTGCCTCAAGTCCTGCACATTACCCTCACAAATAGAGCAAATTTTAGAGGAAATCGCTAAAATATCCTTATTTCGCAAAATTACTTCATTATTTTTTAGAATTTCAAGTATTTCAGTAAAAAGATCATATTTACCTTCTATAAGCCGACTTTTTAACCCTACACACTTCATTGAACCGTAATTAAATAATAACTAACCAAAAGGTCTACAGATATAACTTGCGCATAAAGAAATTAATGATACAATGATCTGAAAACAAAAAGACAGGAACGATCTTTAAAAACAAAAACTTGCTGCAAGGCAAACAAAAGGATAGCAAAAAGCGCGCTCAATTACGAGCGCACTTACAAAAAAGCGCACAATACGAGCTCATTTTATAGCTGATGTATTCAACGCTTAACTTGCATCCTTCTGTATGCTTTGCGATGGTTAGCCAGACCTAGCTAGCCGCTATAAAAAACTTGTCTGGTATCTTTAACACTCAAGTCTTCGGACTTACCCTAAAGATACGTCAAACAGACCGTCCGGGCGAGACGCAAAACACCGTCCAAAGTAAGGCATAAAAATTTTATGAGGGATTGGTCTCCTTCAGAAAATGGCATTTCTTCTCTAAAAAGCCTCAGTCGCGCACCTTTTCTTTTTTGTTCGCGATTGATAGGTAGAGATAGAAATGCCATTTTTCTTTGTCTAAATTTATGGCAAACACCGATAACGCCGGTTTTACGATGCGAGTTTTTTGGAGTAGATTGCATTCCGCTCC
>JAHJTR010000217.1 GCA_018829865.1 Patescibacteria group bacterium
CTCTAAAAGGAAAAGAAAACTTTTTTGCTGGCCTCTGCTCTGAACGAGCAGGGCGGCGGGGCTTCGCTTCGGCTCGGGCGAGGCGGAATTCCCCCCACACCCCCCTTCCGCCTCGCCCTCGCTTCGGGGAGCGTTCGGGCAATTATTCTAACAAATCCAGCTGGTCAATAAATTCATTGATAAGATCGTTGGAAATTATGACACCGAGACTTTCGTTCTCATCTCCAATTACCATTGATGGTATTCCGATCATACAACCGTTTTGATCTACCGCCAATCCTCCTGAGTTTCCGTAGCTAATTTTTGCAGAAGTTATAATCAACCCTTCATCAACCAACAAACTACTTACAACTCCGTCAGTTATGGTTAATGCATAACCTCCACTGATTGCAGGATATCCGTAAACCCGAATTGGCTCGCCTAACTTAACATAGTCATCTGCGCATTGGTTTTTGTCCGCGTATGCCGGAAATTTTTTTGGATATTCTCCATAAGCAACATTTTTCTCAAAATCATAGAAAACATCGTGAATTTGCATAAAAGCAAGATCGTATTCATCGCTTAATTCTCCTGCAAAGATTGGATAAGCGTAGTAGATTTCTTTAGGCGAGCCAGTATCGGGGTCGGGCAAAGTCACAAGACAAAGCGTCTCATCAACATAGACATCGTCCTTTGCGCTTTCAGGAATAATATGTGCATTTGTTAACACTAATCCGTCTTCAGAAAAAATCGTCCCCGATCCTCCCGAAGATTCTTCCTCTGTTTCTCCTTCGCAGTAAATATTCACAACGGCTGAAGCAATATCATAGTCAATATTTTCAGACGAAGGGCTTTTGTAGTAGAAAAAGGCAAAAATCCCTACAACGGCAACAATCACCACAACAAGAAAAAGTTTTTTACGAGTAAAAAACTTTTTCTTTGCTTCAGTTTGTTGTATCTGCTCAAAAGAATTTCCGCATTTAGTGCAAAATTTTGAACTTTCTTTTATCTCATTGCCACAATTTATACAAAACATAGTTATGACGCTAATCCTTTTAGGATTTTATACCCTCCGTAAATCATCAAGCCCCAAAATACAAAATAGGTGCCACCGGCACTTGCCGCTTCATAAGTTATCCAAGTTAATGCACCTCCAATAATTAGCGCTATTACGCCCACCGCTATCTCGCCGTTGCCAGAATTATCGCGAGTAGTGGTATATTTTTGTGAAAAATCATTGTCAGTGTGCCCGCTATGGTTTTTATCGGGGGTAGTATATCGCACACGATCGTCTGATATTTTTTCTATCGTTTCGGCACCGCAGTAGCCACAAAACTTCTCATCATCACCTATTTGTTTTTCACAATTTTTACAAAACATATTTTTTAGAAAAACTTTTTAAACTCTTTCTTCCATATTGGTTTTTTGGCGAAAGAAATGTAAAGAAAAGTGATTTTGATTAACCTCACGACCACAATATAAATCACCAAGGTCAGGACCGAATACCAAAATGCTTCACCATAAGATCCATAATACTCCTTAAAGTACGAATTATAACGAGGGACATTTTCACTCCAAACAAGCGGGACGAGAACCAAAAGAGGTAAGTACAAAAGTACATAAACAACCTTTGCTAATCGGTACCACCACTTATCGTCCGAGAGCGTTGGCGATTTTTCCTCTTTTGCTTCAGATAGATTAGAATGTCCGCACTTCGTGCAGAATTTGTGACCCTCTTTCAACTTGTTTCCGCAATTTTCGCAAAACATATTATTTGAATTTATAGGTATTCGTAGGCCTCTGGTTCTAATTCTATTCCAGCATTCAAGGCCTTTTGGAAATACAATTTTGCATTTGCCCCATCTCCTTTTGCCACGTATGCCCAACCCAGCCAGTAAGCTATGTATGGCTCCTTGTTTAAATCAGTGTAGGAAAAGTAAGATATGGCTTGATCATAATTTTCGTTGAAGAAGTGAGCTATACCCAAATTTTGTCTTGCTGTATTCTTAACTAAATCATCGCTCACATCGTATGCTTTCTGTGCATATTGCAAAGCTTTTCCATAATCAGAGTAATATGGAGCTACTTCGCTAAGATCAAGATAGAATAAATTCAGAGCGTTATTTATTTGGAAATCGCTAGGTCGCAATTCATATGCTTTGTTATAGCTGATTTGCGCCGCATTTGGCTTTCCTTCAAGTAACGCGATTTCTCCAGAGACTAGAAAATAATCAAATGAACCCTTGCTTGCATAAGTCAGTGCCTCTCGAAATGACTGCAAAGCTTGTTCGGATTGCCCCTCACTGGAGTGCACATAACCAAGATTTTTAAGCGTGTTTAGTTTTGTATCACTTGTAACCGCATCTTTGGACGCTTGTTGAAGCTGGTTTATTGCAGTCTGGCTATCGCCTGATTCAAAACTCGTTAGTCCTTCGTTGTTTTGGGTAATTGAATCTTCATCAAGAGAGCCATAAATACCAAAACCAACGATAATGAGAATTACAATTATTCCAACAATCTTTCCGGTCGGCGACCCTTTTGGTTTTGGAGGAGAAGATTCAGAAAATATCGACTCGTTACTTTCGGCGGATTTTGAAAAAAGCGCACCACAGTTAGTACAAAACTTCTGATCACTATCTGATTTTTTTCCGCAATTTTTACAAAACATAAGATTCTATAAAAGTTTTAAAATTGGCAAATTCCTTTTTGCTCTTTTTTAATTTAACCATTTTTTCTCCGCCACTGACAGCAATATATTTATCCTTCTCAAAGGATATATGCTTTTTCAGCTTATCTTTAGAGATTTCGGCAAAAATGTATTTTTTGTAATTGTCAGATATAAGACCATTATCCACGAGCCATGTATCTCGTGCTTTTTGGCGTTTCTTCCTATCGCTTGAATTGCCGATAGCCGCACCTATTGCTGCGCCTATAATATTGAAAAGTAATAAACCAATAATCAGTCCCCAAGTACCACCACTTGATTTAGGGAATTGGAGTATATAAAACCTATCTTTAGTCGCTAAAATGTCGTGATACGGAAGCGAGGCAATCGCAAAATGTTTTGCCCTTATCCAATCTTGACCATAATACAAAATCTCTCCTGTGGGGTTTTGAAAATGGGATTTAGCAAGAGGCTTTTCATCCTTCGTGTTGGTCCCGCAACTTTGACAAAAAGCGACTCCCTCTTCAATTTTTGTACCACAATTTGAGCAGTGCATATTTTTAATTGATTAACTCATCAACGGAAACACCAAACGCCTTGGCGACCTTTCGCAAGGTTTCAAGCGTAGGATTCTTGTTTTCCCCTGATTCCATTTTAATAATCGTGTTATTGGCGACATCGGCCAATCTCGCCAACTTTTCTTGCGAAAGGCCTTTTTGCTTTCGCAATCGCTCCATGTTTTTTGCTAAATTTTCGTTCTTTGACATATTATTAGTGTAGTAGTAACATTGAAATAGAGTATGCAAACTTATTCAACTATTTCAATGTTACCTCTAAAGAGACAAAAAGTCAAAAGTGAATATGATTCTTTTGACTTTTTCTGCCCGAACGCTCCCCGAAGCGAGGGCGAGGCGGAAGGGGGGTGTGGGGGGAATTCCGCCTCGCCCGAGCCGAAGCGAAGCCCCGCCGCCCTGCTCGTTCAGAGCAGAGGCCAGCAAAAAAGTTTTCTTTTCCTTTTAGAG
>JAHJTR010000218.1 GCA_018829865.1 Patescibacteria group bacterium
GACACTTATGCTTAATACTTCAGCATCGATTTTTTTGAACTCTTCGTAGTGGTCTGCGAGTTCAGAAAGTTCGGTGGGGCAGACGAAAGTGAAATCTGCTGGGTAGAATACAAGCACAAGCCATTTACCTTTGTAGTCGCTTAATTTAATTTTTTTGATTTTGTTTTCGTGGAATGCCTCCAATTCAAAATCTTGGATTTGTTCTCCGATCTTAATCATAGTTTTAGTGTTTAAATAATAATTATTTAGTTTAGTCGCATTTACTTGTTGAAGTAAATAGTCAGTTTTGGCTTAGGGGTTGACTGATTTGTGTTTATTGTTTATAAAGTGATTGACAATTTGGTGTTAACATTTTTTGAATCGTTTTTACTTTATAATTATTAAATATATGGGTTTTGAAAGTGGTGATGAAGGTTATGAAGAATCGGAATGTATTAATGGTGGAGATGTTGGAGATGATGGAGAAAAATTGACTAATAAGGGAAGTGAATTTAGTGCAAAACAAGTTGGTATTTTAGTTGATGCAATGAAAAAAGGTTCGTTTTTTTTTGAACAAATTGTTGATTTGTTATGTGGGCGTGGGGTTATAGGTTATACAGTTCGTGCAGAGTTGATAAGAAATAAGCAAGAATGTGGTAATAATAATCGTTTTAGTATTTTAGTTGATGCAATGAGAGTTAGTGATTATTCTTTTAGACAAATTGTTGATTTGTTATGTGGGCGTGGGATTATAGATTATACAGTTCATGCAATGTTGATAAAAAATGAGCAAGAACGTGTTAAAAAAAATCTTTTTGAGCAGGCAACAGATGCTTTGGGGAAAAATTCAGCTGAATTGGTTGATTATTTTGGAACTTATACTGAAGAAGGATTTGCTGCCGATTCCGCTAAATATGTCTTAGGAATTTTGGAGCAACTTGAAAATGTTTATAGTAGTGATGTTCGAGGGGGCGCGAATGGTTTTGATTTAATAAGGGAGGATACAGATGCGGATATTTTTGTTCTTCAAAAATTTGAGACCGGATGTGATGCAAAAATTGAATTCTGTTTGGCTGCTGGGGAAAAAGGTGAATCTTTTCTTTATATGAGACCCGAGGGGGAGTTGAATGCTACTAGGATCATGAAGTTCTATGATTTTATTAATGAATGTGCGAGGCAAGAAAGTTAGGTTGGTGTCTGAATTCACGGTTAAAATCGAGCACTTTGGATATACGATTTGAGTAACATTGGTGATGTTTAGCCGTTTTTTTGTGTGTTGTAGATTTTCACCGGGGATTTTGGGTGATGGTTTTGGTTTAGGATCTATCTATCGGTGGAATTGATTTTTTTGACTTTTGTTAAAAACGTGATATGCTGCGATTTGAATTTGGAAATTGGTTAAATGTTCTTAAAAAATTTAATAAATACCTTAAAAGGAATAGTAACTGCTTAATTTAGCTGTTAGAGAGCTCGGGATGCTGGAATCCGGGTAGCTGATAAGTAGTGAACGCGTCCTATGAAAGTGAATTTCAATTTGCTTTAGGTAGCGGCCGAAGAAATCTTGGACTCAAGAAAGTAGGCTTAGCCGGAAGATGTCCGTTATCATGCATCGCAGTTTGTCGCCATAAAATGGTGGAGTACTGATTAAGGTTATTATCGTGAGATAGTAGCGAATAAGGATGGTACCACGAAGTCTTGAACTCTCGTTCCTTAGTATGTGATTTTAGTAATCAGATATTAAGGAGTGGGAGTTTTTTGTTTGATTGGTGATCATTAATTTAGAAACAATATTTCAATTTTATGGAAAATTTGGAAAGTTTAAAAAGAATCGGGCTTGAGTCGGATTTTGAATTGAACTTTGATTTGATGATGAGCTTAAAAAGCGTTATGTCAGAGCGTCGCCGCCGCAATAACAAATTGAGGGAGCTTCGTCGCTAATTGCGTCTATAATTTTTTATAAAACTGAGCTTCCTAAAAGAGGAAGCCTTTTTTGCGCGGCTTAAAGCGCTTGAATCTAAATAATTACTAACTTTATAACTATGACTAAAGATTTAACTAAAATTACCGATTTGCCTGTTTCGATCATTAATCAACTGATGATTGATTCGTTTGTTTTTAAAAAGAAGCATGATCAGGGGCAGAAAATTGATAACCTACTTAAAGGTAAGGTTGTGGCGCTGGTTTTTGAGAAACCTTCGCTTAGAACGAAAATTTGTTTTGAAACTGCGACTACTTTGCTTGGGGGGATTCCCATTTTTATTAGCAGTGGGCAGATTTTGAGTAGTGGAAATTATATGAAGGGCAGGGAGTCTATTCCTGATATTGCTAAAAATCTTGAGCGCTTTGCGGATTTGATTGTGGCTAGGGTTTTTGACCATGAGACAATTCAAGAAATTGCGGCGTCTACTAAAATTCCGGTTATTAATGCGCTTTGTGATAAATATCATCCTACTCAGGCGCTTGCGGATATGATGACGATTATGTGGCATAAAAAGAGGACTGATGATTTTAAGGTGGCTTACATCGGCGATGGTAATAATGTGGCGACCAGTTTGATGCATATTTGTGCTTCTTTGATGGTGAATTTTACTATTGCCAGCCCTAAGGGGTATGAGATTCCTAAAAGTGAGCTGCTGATAGCGATGAAGAATTTGAAAAATAGTAGTTTGGATTTTGTGGAGGAGCCTGAAAAGGCGGTTTGTAATGCGGATGTTGTGTATACCGATACTTTTGTTTCAATGGGGCAGGAGGATGAATACAATGAACGCATTAAGGCTTTTAGAGGTTATCAGGTGAATAGGCAATTAATGAAGAAGGCGAAAAATGATGCGTTATTTTTGCATTGTTTGCCTGCACATAGGGGCGAGGAGGTGACGGATGAAGTTATTGATTCCAAGCAATCAGTTGTTTTTGATCAGGCTGAATGCAAGTTGCATACGGCAAAGGCTTTGCTTAAGTATTTTTTAGCCTAAGTAATGCTTATTTTTTATAAATTTTATCAATTTTTAACCAAAAAAATTATGAATCAAAAATCTTCTTACAAAAAAGTGGCTTCTCATGAGGCTGAAAAAGGCACTTTTGATAAAGTGTTGCTGCTTTATTCGGGGGGGCTGGATACATCGATTATGCTTAAATGGATTCAAGATTATTATCAGGTTGAGGTGATTGCTTTAACTGTTAATATTGGTCAACCGTCTGATGATTTTGAGGGAGTGAAGCAGAAGGCTTTGGATTTGGGGGCTAAAAAGGCTTATGTGCTTGATGTTGCGGAGGAATTTGTTGAAGAATATGCGCTTAAAGCTGTTAAAGCCAATGCTGATTATCAGGGTGGGTATCACCTTTTTTGTCCGCTTGGTAGGGCGATAATTGCGAAGAAAGCGGTTGAAGTTGCGCAGACTGAGAATATCAAGGTGATTGCGCATGGTTGTACAGGGAAAGGTAATGATCAATTGAGGTTTGAAGGATATATAACTACGCTTGATCCCTCCTTAAAAACTATTGCACCTGTGAGAGAATGGCAGATGGGGAGGGAGGAAGAACTTGATTATGCTCATATAAATAATATTTCGGTTAAGCAAACTGAGCAAAAAATTTATTCATATGATGATAATATTATGGGGGTGAGTATCGAGGGTGGTGAGATTGAGGAAATTGATAAAATTCCGCAGCTTGAGAATATTGTGA
>JAHJTR010000219.1 GCA_018829865.1 Patescibacteria group bacterium
AATATTTTATGTTTACGTTTTTTTAATTCACTAGCAAGCCTGATGGTATGCCATTCTTCGCCACTTAACTGCGATTCGTATGGAAATCTTGTAATTAAAATTTGCATAATTTCTCTTAATATTTAATCTAATTTATTGACAAAATATAAAATATTTCTTTCTGCCTGGACGATGATTACCTTTATTTTAAGCCACTATACCATGTTTTGTCTATCAAAGGTCAAATTTTATTATAATAAATACTTCTAGAAAAATCCAAAAATACATAGTAATATGCACTTAATGGCTTGAAAAAAACGTTTAGGGATGATATACTAATAGGAACTTAAAAAATGTTTTGACATAAAAATAAATATATTTTTAACCATTGCTCCTATGTTAAAAAACAAAAAATTGCTAAAGCAAATTGCGATTGTAGCAACCGCCATGGTTGTAGCAGTTGCCGCTGCAGCGCTTGTGCCATCTGTGTTGGCTCAAGGATTTATTTCCCCGCAGGATAATCCTGCTGCTGTAGCCGGTGCTACTGGTGCACAAGGAAATATCCGTAATCTGATTCAGACTATGCTGAGCTTCCTGCTAGGATTTCTCGGGCTTGTGGCTGTAATCATGATTATCTATGGTGGTATACTTTATGTAACTGCCGGTGGTAATGAAGAAAATGCTACCAAAGGTAAAAAGATCCTTATGTATGCCGTAGTAGGTATCGTAATTATCTTCATATCTTACGCTCTAGTTAACACCCTTCTTGGAGGGCTTGGAACCGGGACAGATAGACCTGTTCAATAACATGACTTTGAGATAATTAATAGGGAGCAATTTTAAATACAAAATTGTTAAAAACCCCGTCTACATTGTAGACGGGGTTTTTTGTTGGGGGTGGGGATTTAAAGGGAGCAGGGCTGTAGCCCTTCTCCAACTTGGGCTGTATCGTCCTACTCCTGCTTGATTTAAAAGGAGCAGGATGCAATCCTGCTCCAACGTTTGGTTGTACTCTGTTGCTTAACGTTTTGGAGCAGAGTGCAACTCTGCTCCAACTTGAGGAGCAGGATGCAATCCTGCTCCAACTTAAACTCTGCTCCAACTTGAGTTTTTATTGCTTATATAGGCGCATTAACGAACTCTTTGACCTTTTCTTTCTTTAATAAGGATGATTTTTTTACTATGATTTTGTCTTTATTGACTTCGATGATATCTTTTTTGCTTACAATTCTTTTATCTCCTGTAAAAACTAGGAAACTCTTGGCAATGACCAGGCTGCTTAAAAATAGGCCTACCGTGTCGATTTGGATATCGATGACTTTGCCCAGGTAGTCATTATGCTCGGTGTGTACGCGATTGCCTAGAAAGCGAATTCCACTGTTATAAACTACTTTTACTCGTAAAACTTCGTCTAGTGGTGAGATTGAATTATCGTCCATGACTGTGACCTCGGTGCGATAAACATGCATAATATCTGCGGCGGTAATTATTTTTTGGGCATCCGGGCGGAGATTTAGGGCCAGCAGCTTGCCGGTTTCAGGGTCAAAAATAGATCCGGCTACCTTGCCGATTTTTTGCTCGGTGTGGTGGGAAATTATTGGGATGCCGATTATGTCGCTTAGATAAAGTTTCATATTGATCTTGTTACCTTAATTCATTGAGATGAAAATCGTCTATCCAAAGAATTATGAGACCAAGAAGTGTTGAGGTTAGATAGCTGAGGGCGGGGTTGCTTGGAAACAAATATAAATCCAAAAGGCCCCATATTCCTCTCCACACTAAAACCACTGATGCGACAACGATTATTGTGTGTAAATTTGGATATTTTTTTTTGAATTGAGGGGGGTTTTTCATTTTTTTGAGTTTTAGATGTTGTTATTTTGGTGATAGATTATCTTGGCTCAGATTGATTACATAGAGGTGCTGAGGCTATAAAATATCTTTAGGGAGTTAATTGATAAGCTTATGATACAACTAAATCCGGGAAAATAAAATTTTTGTTGATTTTGATAATTAACTCTGTTTTTTTATATGGAATTAATTAATCGATACTGACTTTATACTGCCAATTCCTGTGGTTAGAAAAATTTAATTAGTTCTTAATTTGCGGATGTTAGAATCGTTTATATTGAAATAAAGACTCAATATTGATATAATTATTATATACTAGTTATATAATAATTATTTTTATGAAATCAATTTTAATTAAAGTGGATGATAAAGTTAAAAAAGAATTAGATCTTATTCGGGAGGAAGAAGGGTTTGGGAATCAAACCAGTACAATTGTATTTTTAATTAAGTATTATTTACTGACGAAGAATAACAGGTTAGATACGACGATTTCTGCGTTAGATAAAGTTTTGAATAAACTGGATACTAAAAAACTCCCATCATTGAAAGAACAATTCAAAGATTTATAATGACTGTTTTATTAGCAAGATAAGCTCAATCGGGATTGACTTTTGTACTGCGCTTTCTTATATTAATTGGGCTTTCTTGATTGAAAGTTGCCTGATTTTTTCAGGTAAATATTGGCGGGGTATAGCACAGTTGGCTAGTGCGCTCGGTTTGGGACCGAGAGGCCGCAGGTTCGAGTCCTGCTACCCCGACCACGTCGGATCGAATCTCCAATCTTCAGAATCCCGGAGGGATTCTTTCGATTTACGATTGATCCTCCTCTCCCCAAAAAATACTGCTCAGCTCAGCAGTCAGATATTCACTGCGTTCATAACTGTCTGCTGGCTTCCGCTCGCATTTTTCGGGGGCCCCAAGTTTTTGGCAGCAATGGCTTTGTTTGCGTCTGCAATCGAAGAGTGAGGGATTCTTTCGATTTACGATTGATCCTCCTTTCCCCACAAAATACTGCTCAGCTCTTCAGAATCCTGTTCGCTGCGCTCACAGCGTTCTGAAGGCTTCCGCTCGCTCGTCGGAGCTCGCTTCGCTAACCTTAAAAATTCCCTTCGGGAATTTTTAAGATCGCTACGCGTCTCCTCCTCTCCCCATAAAATACTGCTCAGCTCTTCAGAATCCTGTTCGCTGCGCTCACAGCGTTCTGAAGGCTTCCGCTCGCATTTTATGGGGACCCCTAGTTTTTGGTAGCAATGGCTTTGTTTGCATCTGCAATCGAAGAGTTAATTTGTTTGATTGCTTTTTTTGCGAGGTTATTTGGGTAGTTTTTTTGATGAAATACTTGAAAAGTGCATAGATCTTCAACAACAGATTTTTTTAGAATATCAAATAAAGTGGTAATATTTTTTGGATAACTATAGTGATACAAAGGAAGAAATTGAGACAATAGTAATTCTGTTTAGTCAATTTTTATCAAAAGAAGTCAACACAAATAATTGGACAATATTTTTTCGTTTATGCTAGAAGGTAGAAAATATTATTGATAAATTTTAAAATTATGGGAAATAATAAAAAAGGTATTGCGTTTGAGGGTGAAATAACACCTGAGGGGGGAAATCCTTGTGAAGGAGAAACTGTTCCTCCGGTGGGTAATTATCCTTTGGGTATGACAGAAAATGATGCGAAGGAATTATTTTCTAAAACTCCTGATGATATTGCGGCTGAAAAGGCGCGAGTTGCACAATTCATGGAACAATTGAATTAATCTGTGCTTAATTGTACGATGATGAATTTGATTGAAAGGTTCAAAGAAACCGGAATCAATGCTTGTGCTGCAATACTTTGTTAGTTTTTAGATATATTTGCTCGATTTTTTAGAAGATTTTGATCTTGAAATTAGGATTTTTTTTTGGATTGGGCTAGTTAAAAACAAGACGTTCAATAAAATGGGGGGTAGCTGAGATGGACTGATAATTTAAGTTTTTTTAACATAAATTTAATCTGCCGATGGTAAAATGTGAATCAAGTTAGTAGCTAGAAACTTTACTTTGTTAATGTTATTATTTTAATTAAATTAACTAATTTAACTAATCTAATGAAACATTTTTTAAAACTCTTTAATACAGGGCAGGTGACTTTGCCTAAAAAATGGAGAGATAAGTTTCAAACAAAGCATTTTATTGCAGAGGAAACCGATAAGGGTCTCTTGATAAAACCTGTTATTGACGAGGATGTTATTGAATTTGAGAACGATGAAGAAGTTGGGCTATATTTTCCAAAAGGAATTCATCCGAATAAACTGATTGAAGCTATTAAAAAAATTGATGGATAAGATACAAAAATTTCTAAAAAAACTCACTAAAAAAGACAGGGATTACCTGATAAACAATGTTTTTCCGCGAATTGTAAATCTGGAATTATCAAATCTTGACGTTAAGAAGCTTAAAGACTTAGATAATTTATACAGAGTTAGACATAAAAATATAAGGATAGTTTTTTCAAAAGGGAAAGCTGGAAATATAGCTTATATTAGTTTTAGAAAAGACATTAATAAGAGATAATCAAATACTGTTGTTTTTTGGTTAATAAACCTCTTCTAAATAGCATTTTTCGCAGCAGATTTGTTTTGGACTATTGGGGCCAACGCTGGTTTCGAGGGAGGTTTTGCATTTGCTGCATTCGCGCTGCCATAATTGGCGGGGGTTTCTTTTAACCCTGATGAATTGCTGGGGCTAATTATTGAGAGCCCTGTGTATGCTAAAACTCAGCGGGCGATTTTTAATTTGGCTTGGTTGGGGGCGACTAGTTTTGTGGCGAGGTAGTGAAGCAGTTATGAAGAACTAATATGTGATATTCATTTTTAATATTTTATCTTAATTTAATAAAGATTTAATATAATGTTGATATAGTGATTAATGAAGCAAGTCCTCTATTGATATCTGTAGCAATATAAGTTATATTCTGTATAAATTTATAATATTATACAGATCAATGAAGAGAAAAAATTTAATTCTAGATGAAGACCTAATTGCAATGGCTAAAAAACTTTCGAAAGAAAAAACCATTACTTCAACCATACATTTTACGCTTCAGTACTATATTAATGATATGGAGAGTAAGAAAAAATTGGGTTTCATAAGAAGCTTGAAAGGCAAGGATATTTGGGAAGGAAATTTATCTGAACTAAGAAAGAAAAGAATATGATTTTAGTAGATACATCAGTATGGATTGAATATTTTAAGAAAAAACTGTCAAATACTCAAAAGAGGCTGGACTGGTTAATTCAAAATGCTCCGGATGAGATATGCTTGAATGGAGTGATTCTGACGGAGGTGCTTCAAGGTGTAAGAGATGAAAGTTTATATATGAAGCTTCGAGATAATATGATGGTTTTTAGAATTATTAATAATGATGATGTTTCTACCTATTTATTTGCGGCTGAAATATTTAGGAAATGCAGGAAAAAGGGGATAACAGTGAGATCAACAATTGATACATTAATTGCAGCGACTTCGATTGAGAATAAATGCGAAATATTTAGTTTGGATAGGGACTTTTTGAATATTGCAAAGGTTGTGGATTTGAGGATTTATGGTTGATAGCAGTAGTAAGGATAGTTTAAAATATGATCATAATCTGGGAACTGTTGTTGATTATTCACCTTGTTTTCTGTATTATTGATGTGTGGGCTGAAAGGTTACGTTCTCTTTTGAGAGCCCCTTGATCCGGCCAGCTACGCGAAAGCGAGTGGAGTCGAAGACAGCCCCCACGACATAATGTTGCTGTGACTTGTTGTCATTTGTTTATTTTTTGATTGGAGCAGCAGACATTTGGAAGAAAGAGAAAAATACGTATTTTGCGTTAGTATTCATTTTTTTGTTTGCGAATAACAACCTTAATTCTATTGCCACGCACATAGCCTATTATTCCAAAAAAAAAATATTCATTTCCTCCTTTGTCTTTTTCTCTCGAAACCTCTTGGTAGGTGGTGGTTTTTTCTAGTAATTTTATTGCCATGGGTAGACATAGCGCACGTTCTAATTTTTCTAATTTAGATGGACGCTTAATTGGGTGCCTGAATACATGATTCCAGCATAGCCTAGACACAGTTATTTTTTATTTGATGTTTTGCCATTGATAGAAAATGCTTTACATAAAATGCCTTTTTTTCTAAGGGTCGTATAGTCCTTGTGTGTTCGACCAAGGATAGCACTGTAATCTTTCAGTTTTTCTTTTGCCTCCTTATGGAGATTCCGTGCCTGTATATAATTTCTCTTTTGCATATGCTAGTTTTACCATAATTTGCCTATTCCCATTAATGCTATAAAGAATTAAACTTGGCAACTAATTTATCCGCCATTTCTTGCATCTCTTTTTCTTGCC
>JAHJTR010000220.1 GCA_018829865.1 Patescibacteria group bacterium
CCGTTTTTCTTGAAAAAACCTTTTTCCTGCGCCAAATACGCTAACATATCCGGTGGCCATTCGCTGTACAGCATTCGAATTTTACTTATTTTAGCTTCAGGATTAGTCACGGAGCCTTGTTCAACTTGTTTTTGAGGTAAAATACTACACCCGACAAAAAAAAGAAGCAGTAGTGATGTTACTAGTGAAAAAAATATTTTTCCTCGCATTTGTTTTTATTTTAAGAAGATTTGTCTAAATATATCATTTATTCCACACAGAACCAAATGCTCTCGCTTATGTTTATATCATCTTCTAATGTAACGATACGTTAAAAATGGTTTTTCGCTTCAGATAAATATAAAACTCCCGAAATTCGACCAGAAAAAGCATGAGGTGTCCACATAAAAAGATTGAAAAAAAATGTAAATATGGAATTATCAGTACAACAAAAATAAATAACAAAAAAACTGTGAATAATAAAAGTACTCTTACCGAAAATTTTTTTAAATCAAATTTTTCAGGTTCGCCAAAAACAAATTCAAAAGATAATACCAGTCAAACCTTAATTCCAAAAAGTAACTATCAAAAATTGCTGGATAAAAATTCAGCTTTTTTAAATGGACTCGGTGAAAACCCAATGTATGACGCTAAAATTATCGCTCAGGAAAAAAGAAAAATTAAAATCGGCTCAAAGTGGTTAATTGATTTTGCATCCTGTAATTATTTAGGATTTGATGTTGATCCCGAGATAATGGAATCAATCACTGAATTGGTTTCAAAATGGGGGACTCATCCCAGTTGGTCCAGAATGCTTGGCAGCCCCGCCCCCTACGAAGAAGTGGAAAATAAATTACAGAATCTTTTAAAAGTTGATACCTGTATTGGATTACCTTGTTTAACGGTTATTCACCATTACTGCATTTTTATTTTGTCGGAGGGTGGCGAAATTTTTTTGGACAAAAGATCTCACAGAACACTCTATGAAGGCGCTGTTAAAGCCCGCGGACTAGGTGCCAAAGTCACATATTTTTCAAGCGATGAAATCGGTCAACTGGAACTATTGTTAAAAATGAGTACATCTCATAAAAAAATGATATTAGTAGATGGCGTCTTTAGTATGCATGGTCAATATGCGGATATAGGAAATTTAGCAAAGATTGCCCGCAATAATGATGCCATTTTATATGTTGATGACGCACACGGATTTGGCATGGTTGGCGAAAGAAGCGAAAACGAAACGTGCTCGTATGGCACAAAAGGTAACGCAATCATTAATCATTGCGGAGAGAATTACGACAACGTAGTTTTAACATTAGGATTTTCAAAGGCCTACTCTACCCCTATCTCATTTATTTGTTGTGATTCCAAAACAGCCAAGTTGATTAAAGCTACAGCAGTGCCATATTTGTATACGGGGCCGGTAAATACAGCCGCATTGGCAACAGCACTCAAGGGACTGGAAGTTAATGAAAAGAGGGGAGATAAAATTCGACTGAAGATTAACAAGATGTGTCAAAGATTAAACGGCGCGATTAATGATATGGGTTTAAGAAATGAAAACAATACGGATTTTCCAATTTTTAATTTTTATTTGGAGGATGCTGACAAAGTAAATTTTGTCTCCAACTATCTTTTTGAAAATGGCGTTTATGTGACCCTCGCCCCTTACCCAATGGTAGCGCAAAGAGATGTAGGATTCAGAATTCAACTAACCGCCGCAAATACGGAAGACGAAGTTGAATATGTCATTAGTGTTTTAAAAGATTTGGATAACCTGGTACGTATGCAGCGAAAAGACACTTTCGCCTAATCAAACTTATCAGTTATCAAAATCTCTCCTTGCCGATATGCATAAACTTTTTTATACTACATCTATAATTAATAAAAATAAAAAAAATGAGAAAAATAGGATTACTCTTCGGAGCGCTTTTAGGAGCAGCTTTCGGCTTCATTTTTGCACCGAGGCGAGGCAGCGAATTTAGAAAAAGAATTCAAAACGATATCAAAAAAGGTGGAGTGGGATTAGACCCATTAAAAGAAGACGTAAAAAACATCGGCAAAGACATCTCAGATACTTATAAAGAAATCAAAGGCAGTGAAGAATTCAAAAAAATGGTTAAAAAAGGAGGAGACGAAATCAACAAAGTAGTTAAACAAGGCAAATCTAAATTCGGCAAAAAGATAAAAAAAGGAAAAAAAGAACTGGATAAAATCACAGATAAAGCCTACTCATACGGGGTAAAAAAAAGTAGCGAGCTAAAAAAAAAGCTTAAAAAAGTAACATCAAAAAAAGCGGCACCCAAAAAAACCGCAAAAAAATCACCGGTTAAAAAAACGGTAAAGAAGTAGTAGAACAAAAACATAGTAACCAAAAGTTGGAGCAGGGTTACAGCCCAAAAGTTGGAGCAGGGTTACAGCCCTGCTCCTTTTTTACAAAGTTGGAGTATGGCTACAGACCTAAAGACCAACAGTTGGGAGCAGGATTGCATCAACAGTAGGAGCAGAGTTGCACTCTGCTCCTAAACGTTACAAAGCGGAGTACAACTCCGCTCCAACGACATTACTAAACCCCACCCGCTCTATTGCAGGGGATATTTAACAGTTGGAGCAGGATTGCATCCTACTTCTTTTATCACTAGCTACCCAAACATCTCATCCACCATATCTATCCGCTGCTTAATCAGCTCTTTTGTCCCAATATCATTCCTATAAAAAACAGGGCCACTTACACATCCAAGCGCACTTGCCGCAATTTTCTCCGCCTCATCCAAACTATCCGCAATTCCAACAAAGGCCAACGCCCGTGATCCACTCATATAGACTCCATCCTCCCTTTTATCAACAGACGAATAATACATTTTTACGCCTTTAGGTATTTCACCAATCTCAATTTTTTCACCTTTAACCGGATTATCGGGATACCCCTCAGGCACCACATATTTACACACCGTAGCCTTCTTCTCAAATTCAATATTTATCCGGTCTAAAGTGCCATTAATAATTGCCTCACAAACCTCCACAAAATCAGTCTTTAAAATCGGCAAAACATTCATCGCCTCCGGATCCCCAAATCTCGCATTATACTCAATAAGCCTAACCCCATTTTTTGTAACCATAAATCCACCATACATAATCCCTTTAAACAAAACGCCGGTTTCTTTAAACAGCGCCTCACAAGTTTTTTGCGTAATATTATGAGCCTCCTTAATATGCTCAGGTTTTAAGAAGGGGAGAGAGTGATCCGCGTCACTATAAGATCCCATTCCGCCTGTATTGGGGCCTTTATCGCCGTCGTATGCTCTTTTGTGATCTTGTACTGCCGGCATATCAACAATATTTTTTCCGTCAGCAAAACTCATCAAGCTAAATTCAGGGCCAACAAGTTTTTCCTCAACTATAGCCCGCCCGTGTTTAGAAATAGCCTCTCTTGCAAACTCCATCGCATCATCGTGGCTGTGTAAGTGATCTCCTGCAACTTTCACACCTTTACCACCCGCTAATCCATCAGCTTTAACAACATAATCGTCACCCAGCTCCCGCAAAAAATCCAATATCCCATTCTCTTCATAAAAAACCTGAAATTTAGGATTACCCGGAATCTCATATTTAGCCACAAGATCCCTTGTAAACGATTTACTCGATTCAAGCCGCGCTACTATGCTAAGGGGCGACGCACAATGAATATCGTATTCCAAAAGGGCATCACCTGCACCATCAGCTATCGGATCATCAGGGCCAATAATTGCAAAATCCGGTTTAATTTTAGCCGCAAAAGCCTTAAGCTCAGTAAAATCACTCAAACTCCCAACCTGATATTCCTCAGCCAATTCCAAAATCCCCGGATTCGTAGCCTTGCCAAAAGCATATAGCTTCACATCCTGCGGACTTCTCTTTAGCGTCTCCGCAATTACATGCTCTCTGGCACCATTCCCAACAAGCAAAATCTTTTTCATAATTTAAGTTAAAAAAAACTAAAGCAAATTTAGCTGGTCTTCATCATCGCCATCCAAATAATCTTTCTTTTCACAGCATCTAACCTCATCCGCCTTTCTAAGAATTTCTTCATTAACATTTCCTATTGGATATTTGCCCGTAAAACAAGCACTGCAAAACGCCTGATCAGGGAACAGTTTATGTCTAACCGCATTAATCATATCATCATGCGTTTGATAAAAGAGTTTATCAGCCCCGATAGATTTACAAATCTCATCTATAGTAAGATCATGAGCAATTAATTCCCGCCTTGTAGGAACATCAATCCCATATAAGCAGGGGTTGGTTACAGGAGGGGAGAAGGAGCAGAAATAAACTTTTTTAGCGCCTGCCTCTCTAACCATTTGAATAATTTTCCTGGAAGTGTTGCCACGCACAATACTATCATCAACCAATAAAACATTTTTCCCAATTAATTCCTTTTTCATCGCATTAAGCTTGTACCTGATCGATTTCCTCCTAGCCTTCTGCCCCGGCATAATAAATGTGCGTCCAATATAACGATTTTTCACCAAGCCCTCTCTGTATCGTAATTCCAACTCCTGAGCAATTTCCAAAGCCGCAGTCCTCGAACTATCCGGAACAGGAACCACCACATCAATATCCAATTTAGCGTTTTTTATTTGCTTAGCCATTATTTTACCAAGTCTGATTCTGCTTTTATAAACGGAAATATTATCCAGCAAAGAATCCGGTCTCGCAAAATAAACATACTCAAAAATACATGGAATATGCTTTCTATCAGTCAGCACCTTTGAATGAACTTCTCTCTTCTCATTAATAAAAATAACTTCACCCGGCTTAACATCTCTCTCAAGTTCAAAATTCAACAAATCCATTGAAGCTGTCTCAGAAGTAAATATATATTCTTTTCGCATCGCACCGTTCCTTGAACCAAAAAGCAGCGGCCTAACTCCATGAGGATCCCTAAATGCAAACATACCTTGCCCGGCAATAAATCCAACCACCGAATAGCTACCTATGCATCTTTTATAAACTTCTAAAACGGCATTATGCAACTGCTCCATTGTTATTTTATCATCAAGTTTTTGCTTCCCGAGTGCGACTGCAAATACCCCCAGAATCACCTCAACATCACAGCAGGAATTCATCAGCCTCTTATCTTTTTCAATCATCTCCTTTTTAAGCTCATGATAATTAACAAGGTTACCATTATGAGCCATAACAATTCCATATGGAGAATAAGCAACAAACGGCTGAGTGTCTTCAATCCCCGTACCACCAACGGTAGGATATCTCACATGTCCAATCCCAATATCTCCTTTCAAACGCGGCATATTCCTCTCGTCAAAAATATCCCGAACCAGCCCAAGCCCCTTCTTAATACGAATCTTCCCGTCATAAGTGGTTATACCAGCCGCATCCTGCCCTCTATGCTGCATGGCTATCATCGCGTCATATATATCCGGAGCAACAGAATCATTACCATAAATCGCAACACATCCACACATAGTATTTAGGGTTAATTAAATAGCGATATTATTTTGTCGTTTATAAGCTATTAAAGTATTTTCAATCAAGCAGGCAACAGTCATTGGCCCAACACCGCCCGGCACAGGAGTAATATAAGAGCTCTTCTTACTAATATTTTCAAAATCAGCATCGCCCAAAAGCCTCCCATCCTCCATTTTATTAATCCCAACATCAATCAAGATCACATCATCTTTCACCATCTCAGCAGTAATTAAATTAGTCTTGCCAACCGCCACCACCACAATATCAGCATATTTCGTATAATGCGTCAAATCCTTGGTTTCAATATGACAAATACTCACAGTCGCCATGCGATTCAAAAACATCGCAGCCATCGGCTTCCCCACAATATTACTCGCTCCCACAATGCACACATCTTTCCCCTTGACGTCGATTTTATAATAATCAAGCATCTTAATAATTCCTTTGGGAGTACACGGCACCAAATGCTCAAAATCACTACTCAAAGTAAGTTTCCCAATATTATAAGCATGAAACCCATCAACATCCTTACTCGGATCAATCGCCTTAATAACATCAGGTGTGTACACATGTTTAGGTAGAGGAAGTTGAACAATAAATCCGGTAATATCATCTCGATTATTAAGATCCTCAACTAATTTAATCA
>JAHJTR010000221.1 GCA_018829865.1 Patescibacteria group bacterium
ACTCGAAGCCTCGGCAAACAGCGCCTCAACAAAAACGATTACAAAAAGAAATTAAAAGAGGGCCACGATCATTTATCAACCTATTTTAGCGCCCGCAAAGAACACTTTGACCCCGGCGACCAACCCGAAGTCGGATTCAAAAACCAAGGTTCAACAATAGGAAGCGCCGAAATAACCGGTAACATCGACAAAATAAAATATCTAACAAAAGAAAAAGAACTCTACGTTTACGATTACAAAACCGGCAAACCGCTTGAAGACTGGGGAAAGGGGAGTGGCTATGATGAAATAAAGGCCTGGGCCTACAAAAACCAACTGATATTCTACAAAATCCTAGTCGAAAACGCCCGAGATTTCCGCGGCAAATACACGGTAAATACTGGCTACCTGGAATTCCTCAAACCCGACAAAGACCAAATCAAAATCCTCGATCTGCAAATTACAAACGAAGACACCGAAAAACTTAAAAAAGTCATCCAATCGGTGTACAATAAAATCATCAATTTGGATTTCCCCGATGTCAGCGGTTACGAGCCCACCATGCACGGAATAGAATCCTTCATATGCGATTTAATCGACGCCTAAAATCACAAAACCCATAAATAAATGTTCCAAAATTTCGCAGATTTAATCACCTACAACCTCCTAAACCTCACCGCCGACACGCGCCTCGCCGAGTCCGTGAATTTCTTCATCTACGACGTCGTAAAAATTCTCGCACTGATTTTCGCCGTCGTCTCATTAATCGGTTTTGTCAAAACGTATGTAAATCCAAAAAAGTTTAAAGAGTCGATGAGCAAAGCGCGCTTTGGCACGGGTTATCTGGCCGCCGCCATTTTCGGAGCCATTTCGCCATTCTGCTCCTGCTCATCCATCCCGCTGTTCATCGGCTTCATCAAAGCCCGCATCCCGCTGGGCATAGCCTTTTCTTTCCTCATCACCTCGCCCCTCGTCAACGAAGTCGCATTCGTGATTATGGGCGGACTTTTCGGCTGGCGGCTCGCTTTTCTCTACGCAATTTCCGGAATAATTTTAGGTATTTTAGGAGGATACATTCTCGGCCTCATGAAAATGGAAAAGCACATTATTTTAGAAAAAGTTGAAGCAAAAGAAATTGACGCCAAAACTCTCCCTAAAAAATTCAACGAAAAATTAAAATACGCAATTCGCGAAGGCAAAAAAACATTCCTCAAAATCTACCCCTATGTACTTGGCGGAGTCTTCATCGGCTCACTCATCCACGGCTACGTCCCTCAAGATTTTTTCACCGAACACATCGGCAACTACAAACTCCTATCCGTCCCAATCGCCGTCATTTTCGGCATTCCAATCTACGCCGGCTGCTCAGCCGTTGTCCCCATGATCTTCGCCATCACAAAAGGCGGCATTCCACTCGGAACATCTTTAGCCTTCATGATGAGCATTGCGGGGCTGTCACTTCCTGAAGCAATTATCCTAAAACGAGTAATGGCCATAAAACTACTGGCAGCATTTTTTGCCGTCGTAGCAATCGGAATAGTGATCATCGGATTTCTCTTTAATGCTTTGGCTTAAAGCTAACTATTGGCGAATAAATTTGAAGCCCGATACAGTCGCCACTCTTCTCCTGGCAAAAACAAAAAATATGCCAATCAGTCCAATAACAAGAGTTACAACTCCTCCAAAATAATAATAAATCGCATTACTCCTCTCGTTAACCACCATAAAACTAATTGCCGTGTCGCCGGATCTTAGTGTTTTAAGGCCTTCCGTCCTTACAACATACAACCTAACTTCATGCTCACCCGGAGCCAATCCTTCAGGCGGTTGAATTTTAAAAGTCGCACTTTCCGCATCGGCAACAATCGCCGAAGTCAGCAGCGTACTCTCAAAATGAGCCACGATCACCACATCTTTTCTCTCAAACATTTCTGTATCCATCAAATCACTCAAAGAGACCTCAAAAACCGGACGATCGCTCTCAATAATTATTCGCTCATTCTTATCTTTTTTCAGGTTATCAGGAGTTTTTTCCATCACTGTTTTTATCACAAGATCAGGTACATCCATCTCCTTCTGAACATTAATATTAACACCATCCGTCTCACTTATTTTATTGTCATCGGTCGTAACCTGAGCAAATAATTTATACTCACCATCTTTCAGCTTATCGATATCGACAATAAATTTATCATTATCGGTTGCAACGGTTTCGCCAATAAAAATCCTCTCATTCCCATCTTCTCGAAAAATCTTAACTTTTGAACCGGCGGGAGCCATTCCTATAAAAGAAGAATCAGGTTGAACGAACGAGCCCTCTTTGATCTTCAATCGAACAGGTTTTTTACTCAAAAGATCACTAATATTAGACACCCTCAACAAATTCGTGCCATAATCAAGCTCATCGCTATCCTTAATTCCATCCCCATCACTATCATTGTTAAACGGGTTGGAGCCCAAATTAGCCTCAATTTTATCACTCAAACCATCCCCATCAGAATCACTCTGTCCATCTTTTATCGCACCACTTTTGCCGTAATACGTCACTTCCCATTTATCTGCGGCCCCATTATTGTCAGCATCAATTGGCTTATCCTCGGCATCTTGTGGATCACTATCCATCATCTCTTCAATTGCATCCGCCGATCCGTCTCCGTCACTATCTAGGGAGTAACCGTCATAATCAGTCTCATCGCCACTCACATCATCCATAATTGTGCCACCCAGCAAAACGGTGGTCTTTTCTAAACTCACATTATCTTCTTTCACATTATCAACAGTCAACTCAGCGCTCAGATTATTCATATTGGAGGAAGCTGACGGCGTAGCGGAAGGAGTAGGTTTTGGGGAAGAGGTAAGCACTATGGATGGAGAAGCCTTTGGAGAAGGGGTAAGCGTTGCGGCTGGTAAAGATTTCGGAGAAGGAGAAGGTTTCGGCGTAGTTGTCGGAATTTGACTTGGAGTAGCGGTATCTGTCGGCGCAGGCTCATTTGTTACGGTATCCACAACTTTAACTTCACCCGTGTAAACCGCTAATAAAGGAGTTTTATCAGTACCAACACTTACCGGCGGCGTATAGCTGTTATCCAACAAAAAAACAGCAGCCGGCACTCCATACTTAAAACTCAAGACCGCTACAATGGCAATAAAAATAACTAAAACCGAACCAAACGCTTTTTTATTCATAATCCAATATTTAAAAAATTATACCCATCCTAATACTTTTATCATAAAAATTATAAAATCTCAAAAATCCCCCCAAACAAAGAGGCCCCAGACATCCATCCTTCGGATTTCGTCTAAGACCTCTTTTCAGAAACTACATTATTCAATTAGCCAATATTAGTTAGCAGGTGGTGTACTGCTATTGACCTTGTCATACAAATCTGCGCAATAATCATCAGTAGTCTTGCAGCCATCAAGAGCTGAAAGCAATGTTGCTTTGTTTTTCCAAACCATCTGAAGAGATTGTTCTTCAATATAGGCTGTAACATCTTCAGGCTGAGCCCATTGGTCGGTTGCAATTAAATCATATTGCTGGTTTCCTGCTCTTGTGTAAGCCAATGCAGGTCTCCATTTGTTTTGTACTTCTACCCATATTAAATACGGATATTCAGAAATCCATGAAGGAAACATCGTTACTCCTCCGGAGTAAACCATATCAAGGTCGTCAGTTAATGGATTCAACATATAAACGGGATAAACTCCACATTCATTAGGTGTATCAAAATTATTAACAAGAGTTTGATATAGAACAGCCGGATTACTCAAGATTTCAGCAGGTAAATTCAATACGTCCTGAATTGAACACATCTTGCTTACTACTGATTGGAAAGCAGGTCCCTCAGGAGTCCAGAATCCTTCAGCAATCCAACGACGTCTTTTAGCTTGATCTCCTCTAACCAAATGTTGTTGAGCATCAGGGCCTAGATATTGCATATCAAGGCTTGATGGATC
>JAHJTR010000222.1 GCA_018829865.1 Patescibacteria group bacterium
AATAACCGAAGTTTAGCAGTGGTAAAATCTGGAGCGAAGCGACTTACCGCTGCCAAATTTGGGGGAATGAACGGAGTGAATGAGCCGGTTATTCATTGTTGTGTGATGTGCGACTGACAAGGCGCATGTCATACAACTAGTTTCATTCCGAACTGTTTTCATAATAATAGTCAATTTTAGGTACTTATACGAACTGTTTTTGCTATTTTTATAAATCGGATTTTATGCCTACTGACTCAAATACCTAACCTTATTCCGATTATGCTCTTCATTAGAATAACTATAAATCACTCTCCCTGTGCCCGGCTCGGTTAGATAGAACCAGTTGTTTGAGTCCTCGGGGTTTGCGGCGGCGGTTAGGCTTTTTAGGCCCGGATTGCAGATTGCTGTTGGGGGGAGGCCTAGGAATTTTCGGGTGTTGTATGGGGATTTTATTTTTAGGTCGGCGGCGTTGATGTTTAGGTTTTTTGTGGCGTAGATGATTGTGGCGTCGGCTCCTAGGGCCCATTGGCTGTCCAGTCGTTTCCAGAGAATTCCGGCTACCAGAGGTCTGTCTGGGTCTGTTCTTACTTCTTTTTCGAGAATTGAGGCCATTGTTATAATGTCTTGAGCCGATCTGTTTGAGGCTGAAGTATCAACTGTCTCCCACTTATTGTGGAAATTATTGATTAATCTGTTTAAGAATGATTGAGGAGTGAATTCGCCCGGATTCAAATAATAGGTATCAGGGAAGAGATAGCCTTCGAGTGATCCTGAATTGGGGATTTCGGGGTAATCGGGGCGGGTGCAGGTGGAATAAATGCAATTGTGGAATTCGTTTTCTTTGATGAAGCCTTCTTTGACGAGTTTTTTGTCGATGTCTTCTATTGTATAACCTTCGGGGATTGTGAAAATTATTTCGCCCGCTTGGCTGTTTGTGAGAGTTTCGGCGATTTCTTTAGGGCTTTGGGATTTTGAGAAATAAAATCTGCCGGTTTTTATGGTTTTGTCTAAATTGTTTAGCTTTAGATGGATAAGGAAGAATGTCGAATTGCTGATTATGCCCTTTTCTTCCAGTTTGTCAGCTAAATATGAGGGCGTGGTTTGCTTGAGAATTAAAAAACTTACCTTGTTTTCATCATTTATATCCAGTGGTGTTTTGATAAATTTCGTGTAGGAGTATCCCAGATACACAAGTACACAAACAATGATTCCCAAGATGAATAATTTGGTATTTGTTTTTTTCATTTTATTATTATTAACCTCCCATTCCCGGCATATTTAGTCCCATATCGCCCATAACTTCTTTCATTTCATCGGCACCGACTTGTTGAGATTTTTTTATGGCTTTGTTAAAGGCTTTGACTAAATTTTCCTGCATTTTTTTGGGATTTTGTATGGCTTCATCTGAAATTGTGACTGAGATCACTTCTTGCTCGCCGTTGATTATAATTGTAATTCCTTCAACTTCAGCTTCTATGTGTGTTTTTTTAAGTTTGGCTTTGATGCGTTTCGCTTCTTTTTGAAGTTTGTAAACGTCTTTCATTTTTCCGAACATACTCATATTGATTTGTTTTAGGGATTTATTTGCTTTTGTATTTTAGGTTAAAAATGAGGGGGAAAGCAAATTTATTTTATGTTGTTGTAAAAAAATTTGTATAATATTGGTTTTTTGTTATGATTTAATACTGGCAACATAAATTATTTATTATGGCAAGTAATGAGTTGGATGAAGGTGGAAATTCTGATTCTGTCAAAGAGGGGATTCCTGGTGCATTAGATAATAAACCTGGTGTTGGTTTGTTGGAGGAAGATAAAGGACCTGTTAATAAAACAAGAAGGTCTTTTCTTATTTTTATGGCCGGGGTTGCTGGTGGTGTTGTTTTTGATCATACGCTTCGTTGGTTTGATAAAAATGTTCCTGAGAAAAATGGCTTGTCTTTGGAAAATAGTCCTGCTGATGCGGGTGTGCGTGATTCTTCTCCTCCTAAAAAAATTCAACCTAAAAAAATTCAAGATAAAGCGGAATTTAGAAATGATGAAGAGTTTGATTTGAGCTATTTTCCTGAGGAATATCAAAAAAAGATTGCTGAATGGGAAAAAGAGTATTTGGCTAATCCGGTTGAGTTG
Organism: Patescibacteria group bacterium; assembly: GCA_018829865.1. Lineage (GTDB taxonomy): Bacteria > Patescibacteriota > Gracilibacteria > UBA1369 > JAHJTR01 > JAHJTR01. The sequence continues at coordinate 2,110 of JAHJTR010000222.1, forward strand.
GAAAAAATGGCGAATCGTGCGAGCGGTGCTTTAAATGATGTTAAGGAAATTTTTAAGAAGAAGAAAGTTCCTGAAGAATTGGTTTATTTGTTCTTCAAGGAATCTTCGTGGCGGCCGGATGTTGTTTCTACTTCAAGATCTACTGATTATGGTCTTGGGCA
>JAHJTR010000027.1 GCA_018829865.1 Patescibacteria group bacterium
AAGAATTCTTCAAAGAAATTGACGAAGAAAATACCAGTGAAGGAGAACTTGAATCAATAGGTGGTAAATCTGTTGAAGTTTTCACCCTCGACCAACCAACAGGTGACAGCGAATACATCTACTTTGTTGAGCATGAAGGTAAAACAATCACAATTCAAGGTGAAGACAAAGCAAAACTTGAAAGCATTATCGAATCAATTGAGTAATTCACAAACAATTCAATAAAGCGCAAAACGGGAATAATAGCTCACGAAATGCATGCACATTTAATAAATCATAATATTTAAATTCAAAAACTATGAACATATCACAAAAAACACTTATCGCTTTAACACTTGTAATGGCGGTCAGTCTCAGTGCTTGCTCAATAGACATCAACATGGGTAAAGACAAAGAAGCAGAACAGAATACAAAAGACATCAAATCAGAAAACACACCTGCCCCGAAAGACCTGGATCCAAACGAAGAAACCATGGAAACAAAGACTGAAAATGCCCAAGATCTAGCGGAAATAACCAAAGCAATGGCCACAAAATATGAAGAAAAAGAAGAAAATATCACTATCACAATTGAAGACAACGATCACATGTATGCCCGAGGAACAGTTATCTTCAAAGATGCAGTAAGCGGTGCTTGGTGGCTTGCCTTTAAAGCGGATAAAGAATGGGAAATAGTAGCTGACGGAAACGGAGCAATGATGTGCGATGACGTTGATTTCAACGAATTCCCTGTAGCAATGGTTGAAACCTGTACAAATGATAAAGGTGAAGAAGTTTCAAGGAGATAATAAAAAAGAGCTGACAAAAATCAGCATTACATTAGCAAAAAGGGCTTTAAACAAGGCCCTTTTTGCATGCAAACATCAAACATTAGAGATAGCTACAAAAAAAGTCAAAAAGTTGGAGCAGGATTGCATCCAGGTCCCTCCAAACATTGAAGCCAATCACTAAAACAAACAAACGCTACATCAAATCATGTTCCCTCTTAATAATCTCAATCTGATCCCTAATTTCAGCCGCCTCTTCAAATTGCAGATTTTGTGAAGCCAAATCCATTTGAGCCGAAAGCCCATCAACAAAACGCTTAATTTCATCCTCTGGTATTTTTTTCGTATCAATGCGCTTCTTATTTTTAGATTTGCCTTTAAATTGCAACTCTTTAACCGCTTTTATAATTGTTTGAGGAGTGATGCCATGCTTCTCATTATACGCAGCTTGAATCCCGCGCCTACGAGCAGTTTCTTCAATCGCAGCCCGCATAGCATCGGTAACTCTATCCCCATACATCACCACAAAACCATCCACATTTCGAGCCGCTCTACCGATAGTCTGAATCAAAGCATCACGCGAACGCAAAAACCCTTGCTTATCAGCATCCAAAATCCCAATAAAAGAAACCTCCGGCAAATCAAGCCCCTCCCTCAAAAGATTAATACCCACAAGCACATCAAACACCCCAAGTCTAAGATCACGCAAAATCTCAATTCGCTCAATAGTATCAATATCAGAATGGAGATAACGCACCTGCACCCCGGCCTCAGTCAAATAATCCGTCAATTCCTCCGCACTCCGTTTAGTAAGAGTCGTAATCAACGCACGATCACCTTTTTCTTCAATCCGTGTAATCTCCTTCATAATATCATCAATCTGATGCTTGGAAGGCCTAACCTCAATCACAGGATCCAAAAGCCCCGTCGGTCTGATTATTTGCTCAACAAATTTATTCTTAGTCTTAGCAAGTTCATATTTCCCCGGAGTCGCCGAAACATAAACCGCATTTTTTATATGATTCTCAAATTCCTCAAATTTAAGAGGACGATTATCGGCTGCCGACGGCATCCTAAAACCATATTCAATCAAAGTATTTTTACGCGACAAATTACCATTATACATCGCCCCAATTTGAGGCACAGTAATATGCGATTCATCAATAAAAACCATCATATTATCAGGAAAATAATCCATCAAAGTCGCACATTGCTGACCCTCCTCACGATTATGCAAATAACGAGTATAATTCTCAATTCCGCTACAATAACCCGTCTCAAGCATCATCTCAATATCATACTCAGTTTTAGTTTTAAGTCGATAAGCTTCAATTTGCTTCCCGATACTCATTAAATACTCATATCGTTCTTCCAGCTCCTTCTTAATCCCATCAATGGCCCTCAGTATTCTCTCACGACTTGCAACATCATGCTTCGCCGGAAAAATCTTAATTTCCTCAAGCTCCCGAATAATCTCACCGGTAAAGGAGTCAGCCTCAACAATTTTTTCGATTTCATCACCAAAAAATTCCAACCTAAATATTGTATCTTGTGAAGGAGGAAAAATCTCAACCATATCGCCCAAAACATGAAACATCCCCTGCTTAAACTCCATCATGCTACGGTTATACTGAATATCCGTTAAATGCCTCAGCAACTTATCACGCTTATATTCCTGCCCTGATTTAATATCAATCGCAATCTTGCCATACTCCTCAACTGAACCAAGCCCATAAATACAACTAACAGACGCCACAACAATCACATCCTTACGCGTCAGCAAACTGGTTGTCGCCGAATGACGATATTTATTAATTTCCTCATTTATCGAAGCATCCTTTTCAATATAAGTATCAGACTTGGGCAAATACGCCTCAGGCTGATAATAATCATAATAAGAAACAAAATAATTTACCGAATTCTCAGGAAAAAACTCCTGAAATTCACTACAAAGCTGTGCTGCCAAAGTTTTATTATGAGCAATAACCAACGTCGGTCTCTGCAATTGCTCAATCATCTGAGCCATCACAAAAGTCTTACCTGTACCTGTTGCCCCAAGCAAAACCTGATGTTTTTTTTTACTTTTCACACCCTTTACCAAAGTATCAATCGCCATCGGCTGATCTCCTGTCGGTTTAAACGGCGAAACTAATTTAAATTTTGGCATAAAAACTGAGCTAGCTACTAAATAGTCTAATAATTGACCAATATTTTTTCAAGTCACCTAAATAACTTTCATTTAAATAAGGGCTACATGTAGAGGAGATTCTACCACATACATATACTTTGTGGAAAGGTTTTTTATAGCATACACAATATTGCAAATCAAAGTTGCAGTAAAACACCTACGTCTTTATCTTCCTACCCAGATAAAAATTATAAATTACAACAAATGAAAAAGCACCAACCAACGAAGCAACAAAAACCGCAACAAAATAACCAATCTCTTTGGGTAGCTGCCATTGATTATCAATAGGTTCAAAAACATTTACCTGCCCTAGCCCCACACCATAGTAATTTTCCCAATCCACATCCAAAAAATTTCTTCGTTGATCATCCACAAGACTGGCCAAAACACCTTCATGAAATTCAAAATCAATATCCCCCTGTGCCCTCCTTTTAAAATTAAATATTATCAATTCACCCTCACTATTAATCAACTCATCACCTCTTTTTAAAGACAAACCGGTAATCAATTTATCACGATCATGAGTAACCAAAACCATAGGATCAAAACCAGCAACATCATCACCGGCAAAAAGCCCACCTACCTGATACCCCTGATAATCCAAAAGGCTATTATCATAAATAAAATTAAAAGCGGCACCAAATAACGGCCTACCCGGAGTTGTCATTTTTACATAAGCCTTCACATCACCATTTTCAGCATCAACAACATCAATATAAACAACAGTCGCAGGATTCCCAACCTCAGCATTATCACTAGGATGAAGCTTTTCCCCATATTGAGCCTCATAACCGGCAAAAACACTACCCATATTCACCAACATCAAACTCACAATCAACATAGACAATAAAAAGAGCAACAACACAGATCTTAGCGACAAAATATCCTTCATAACCAATATTCCCTTTCTACCAATATTTTCAATACCATTCATAATTAATTTTTTCATTTTTTTTAGATTAAACATTTTTGAATAGTTTCCATATCCGCCCCGGGCCCTAATTTTTATGGGCTCTCTCCGGGGCGGAACTTTAGTATCAGTTAACAATAAATATTATTAGCCAATATCACTAAAGATAAAATCATCAGCTCAAGAATTACGGAGTTGGAGTATAAGTCTTAGCCCAATCAACCCCAAGATCAATCAAATCACTTCCATTAATATCGCCACTATAAGTCAAATCTGCTCGGGGATTAAACTCAGCAAAAGTCAAATCCAACCCAAACAACCTGGCCAAAAGATCCAAATCACGACCATCAACCCTGTCATTTTTATCAATATCAGATTTAATACCCCTTGTATCCTTACCGGTAGCTGTAACTGCAGTACTCTCATTACCTCCTTTTACAGATATCACCTGGTATTCATAATCATGAGAAATCAAAATATTACCACCTTTGCTCACCCCATCTTTATCCACAAATGAAGTAGCACTAACCGTATCCATTAATAGATATGTGCCATCCACTCCTTTTCTAAAAACCTTATAACTATCAGCGCCACCACTGGCAGCTACCCATGTCAATTTAATCTCATATCGATTATCCCCTTCCTGCGCAACCAAATTAGTAACCGGATTAACAGTTGTACTACTTCCGGATGAAACATTAATATTTAAAGGAGAAGTAGAGTAAGGAATATCACCACTCAGCCCACCCAAAAACACCTTAGACTGATCAAGCGCAATCTGAGAAGAATCACCATCACTTCCAACCACCTTAAAAGTCACATCAAACATTTCACCACTACCCGAAATCCCTGTTTTAGGACTCACAGTTCTAGCTTCTCCAATAATCAAACGACCAGGCTGATTATTCAGAAGCCCAACCTGAAAAGATGTAGGATCATTGGCAAAATAATTCAAGAAAGTACCTTTTGCTGCGCTTTGATACTCAAGCACGGTCGCATCATAGGTCAAATCAACACCGTAGCTGAAAAAGTCACTAACTGTACCGGCATTCAAAGCCACATTAAAAGTAACACCTGGAGCCAACGTGGTATTTGTAGTATTCAAAGTCAAAGGAACCCCACTCGGAGTAGTCGTGGAACCACTGTTAACCGTGCCCGGAGTACCTAGAATATTACTTCCCGCACTAGCCTGATCACCACTGCCACTCGCACAATCCTGCCAATTGGTAGCATCATCCGCACCATTCACAGCTATTCGCTCCATTGTTGCCTTGGTTGTACTATTACCCGCATACCACATACCACCCAAGCCACCAACTAAATCAACAGTATTACCCAGTGCATCCTTAAGCTCTAGCTTATCGCCAGTATTAGCCAAAGACACACCAATTATGGCATCCGCAGTTCTAGTTGTTACCGCATCCTCACTATCCTCAATTAAAAAATACCCTTTTGACGGAATCGTCCCTGTAGTAATAACATAATCACTAGTATCATCATCAGTAATCTTCCATCCACTAATATCAATTGAATTTAATGAGTCATTATAGAGCTCAATATACTCATCACCCGAGGCATCAGCGGACCCCATCCATGCAACCTCATTAATAACAACCTGCCCTTTATAACTGGAATCAGCAGCCATCACCCCTCCCATAGGAAGAAACATATTCAAAGCCAAAACTCCAATTAAAAATACAGACATTTTTTTAAAATTCATAATTTTTTTCTTAAAATAATAATATAGGAGGCGCGCCAACATTGCCAACATATTACAAGACGAAGATTAAGAAAAAGTTAAATCCAGATAAAATCTTCTTAAAACACCTACCATATTTTTTCCGTCAACAAAAAACCTCCCACCCTTTATAGCATCCTTTATTCCACCCCCCCCATAATCCCCCAGCTCACACTATAATAATTCCCCGGACTCCAAATCACAAAGCTATCAACTCCAATATCATTAATCGCCTTTTTCTGCGCCTCCATATACCAAGACCCAAACCCCTTAACCCCCAGCGGAAACCCCTGAAACCAAGGCCGAATCTCAACATCAGCCCCCTCAGACCCCGCCTCATCAACCAAAACCTGAAACTTCTTCATACTCTCCTGCACAAAATAATAAGGCTCCATACCCGGATCAGCGTGCCCATGATACCCCTTCCCGAAATGCGAAGGATAAACCATCGGATAAATCACATCCACCACTTTACTAAGCTCAGGAATCTTCTGCCCCACAATCCGCGCATCCAAATCACTCCACCCAACTATTCCAAACACATCAACCCCAATCTTCACATTATATCCCGCAAGCGCCACCTTCACCTTCCTCACAAAATCAGTAATCACCTGATCACGAGTCTTCCCATCTTTCTCCGCCAAATAAGTCATACTCGCCGTATTCCCCAAAGCCGGAAACCGCACATAATCAAACTGAATCTCATCAATCCCCATCTGTGCCATCTCAACACAAAGCGCAATAATATAATCATGATAATCAGGATTTGAAGGATCAAGCCACACCGCCCCCTCATTATTAGCCCAAGATTTCCCCGAAACCTTATTTTTAAGAGTCCACTCAGGCTTCACCGCAGCCAAATGCGCATCCTTAAAAACCACAAACCGCCCCACCGCATAAATATTTTTAGAATGCAAATACCCCACATATTCCTCAAGATCATAAGCATAACGCGAATCATCACCCAGCTCTAAAACCGCCGCCACCCCCGATTTATAACCAACCCGCCCCGCCTTCACATCAAACACAATCATATTCCCCCCCTCCGCAGCCAATTTATCCGCATAATCCCGCCCCTTCCCCTTCACGGAATAAGCCGTCAAATAAATCCCCCGCAAATCCTTCGGCACAGGTCGCTCAATTTCCATCAGCTGTACCCCGGGAATAATTATCTCTTGCCCCATCTCAAGTTTTTCAAAATCCACCCCATCATTCACCTCTTTCATCCGCAAAATCAACTCATCATCAGTATACGAATCAGTAATTCGCCTAAATCGAGCCGCAATTTTCTCAGCAGTATCCTCATCCTTCACCAAATAATAATACTTATCCCCCTTAAGCTCCAAATCATCAGGCAACTCCTTAATCGTAATTCTATTCACCATCGGCTTTACATAATCCGCCATCCCGTTATAAATACTCTCCGCAGGCACAACAATTTTTTCAGAATTAAACTCAATTTTTCCCCAAATATTTTTTTTAAAGGAGTAATCCCCGCTTGCCGCAAAATCAACCACCTCAGTTTCACCCGGCAACTTATTTATCTCCAACTCATCAGTCAACTCACTCCCCTCCGACAATTCACCTCCCCCTAAAACATAAGGCACAAAATTCTCCCGAACCTTCCCCGTAAACCCCTTAGGCCGATTAAAATGCCGAAGCCACTCATCATCAATCGCCTGAATTCTCGGTATTTTATAAGGATCAAATTTAGGATTAGTAGGAGAATAAGCCGGCTCAGCTCCCACCAAAAAACCACTACTTATAATATACGGCCCCCCGTCATATTCACCACTAGCCATCTGCTCAATGCCAGCTTGAGTCTTAGGATAAGCCCCAAAAGGATAAGCAACGCTATCAATCAAAACACATCTCTGCATTCTCTCCAAAAGATAATTATTTAGCCCCCCGATTTCTCTTTTTATATTCCCGGATTTCCCAAGATCAGCATGAGTCAAAGTATGATTCCCAATTTCATAACCGTTTTTAAGCAAAAAATCCAACTTCTCTTTTATTTTATCTTTTTGCCGAAAAGAATTCGTATTCAAATAAAAAATCGCAGTACAATTAAAGTCAGCATATTTCAGACAAAAATCCTCCATCATACCAACAGCACTATTAGGATCAATACTCCCATCATCCAAAATCCTAAATTGATTCAATAGCCCATCATCAAAAGTCATCAAGACAGGCTTTTTACCAACAGGAACAGCAAAATCACCACTCATAAAATTCCTAACCGTAATTAAATGATAATCATTATTCCGCAAAAACTCCAAATCACTCCTGAAATTTTCAATACTCCGCGCCCATCGACCCTCAGTCTCAGCAATATTATGATATTCAAGAACCGGAATTCTAGCATTAATATTCCCATCGGAAGTTTTTCCGTCATCAACAATACTCGCCTTTTGAGCCACCTCAGGCTCATTAAGTGCAAAAGAATCAGCCACCTCCTCACTCAAACCAAACACAAAACCACCCACAATCACAAACGAAGCAATTAAGGAAAAACATATTCTTACTAAAATTTTGGGCATTTATTTTATTTCTAAAGGGATTCCATTCTACCCAAATTTAAAAAATACCAAAACCTGAATTTCAATAATTTAAGTTCCAAATAAAACACTTTTTATCTACACCAAATTTCCAAGCCTTTAAGCCAAAAAAGCAACCTAAGGCATTGTTTAATTATAAAATATATAGTATAATAACCAGATTACTAAAAATAATAAATATGACAACAACAAGCAAATACCTGCTCACCATCGCAATTATACTATTAATAGCAGCAGCTGCAGTCGCCTCAATCAAATACGATTCATTAAAAGGCACAGTAGTGGTAAAAGATGAAATTGAGGGAGTATATACCGCACCAGTAACTACTTACGAAACTGTTTACACAGCTTCTGTAGGGACTAGATAAAAACAAAAGGAACAAAAACAAAAAGAAGAGGGCTAATAACCAAATAGCCCTCTTTACAAATAGTTCTCTTTTTTTAAGCCTTTACATACTTTTTGTATTTTTCTACAGATACAAGAGACAACATCTCTACGCAAGCCATATTCTCTGGCAACAGCAGCCATATTACGCCCTTCATGAAAGCTAAAGAATATTTCAATATTACGATCCAAATCAGCTTCACTAAAAACTTTTTTACATTCTCTTCTGACAATTTCCCGCAATTCTTCAATCGACTTCTTCAAATGTAATTGTTTTTCAGCACTCATATTATTACTAGCAATAAAATCAACATATTCAGAACCATCATGTCTAACTAAATCACTAAACGAAAACTCCTTAGAATTAAATATTACCATCAAATTATTTGCCCATTCTCTAAGCCTCCCATTCATTTCTTCGTCCAAACTAACATCCGAAAGACATTCTTCTTTCGTCAACTTTTCAAATGAAGCCTTATATATAGCCACCAAAACATCAATTAAATGCGCCTGTTTTCCTTTGGATTTACCTTCAAGAGCATTTATAATACACTCATCCTCACAACGGGCTGCATTCAACAACACCGCTCTCATCACTGCATCAACAGTAATAGCTGAAATATCAATATTTTCAACATCCTCATTTTCAACATCTTCATTTCCCTCACGATTCCAACTATTAATTTCCTTAACAATTTGAATAAAGATAAACCAAATATAACGAGGAATTCTAATATTTTGTAATTGACAAGTCTTAGGAAATTTATGTAATTCCCTTCTTAAAGCAACTCGAAGATAGGAGTGAAAATTTTCACCTTTATTTTTTTTAAAGTTCTTTACGCAGCGAAAAAAAACCATGACGCCTTCCGACATACAGTCATCAAAATCCAAATATGTCCTGAGACCACTTATAGCCAAAAAACTATGAACCTGTCTGGCAATAAATCTAACATTATGAAGTAACAATTTATTCCTAGCAAAATTATCACCGGATTGAGCCAACTCCAGCAATGCGTTAGTTTCTTCTTCCTGTAAAATCGGATGTCCATACAATCCCGTAAAACCCTCATTTTCAGGAATACCAAATTGGCCTTCATTTCCGAATAAATCACCACATCCAATACCACACACCTCTGACAAACGTTTTTCCATACTATTTTATAAATAATCAAGGAAGGATAATAACATAATATGGCTTAAAACAAAGACAAAATCATCAAAACAGCAATAATTCCCAGTAATTTGCAAAAAAGTTGTAATATTTTTTAAGTATTCAGGTTGTTTTACATGTAACAAGCAAAGCACATTCAATCAACAAAAATTGAACAATCTATATATTTATTAATTTTCAAAAACTATGTTCAAGAAAACACTCAAAACCACATTGGCAGTAATCGCAATCTTCATGATTACAGTCATCGCCTTCACAGGAATCGCTCATGGATTCACAGCAGGCATCGCTCAATTAAAAAAACTTGAAACAAAAACAGCAAACGCACAGGGATACAAAAACAACAAAAAAGTAAAATTCAACTACGGTCAGTACAAAAAATTCGACTGGAACACATACACCTCCCCTGTATCTATAATTCCAGTAGGTGATTACGACATAGACCCACCTATCATAGATTTCAAACCAGAATTAGCCCAGCACCCAGACCTACAAGTAATTCCAGAAAGTTTCTCCTTCCACACCGGAATCGACCAATATGGCTTCAAATATGCTTACGCAAGCATCGACGTTTACAATAACAGTTACGAAACTGTAAACACAGAAGTTGAAGTTGGCTTCCAAATGAGATATTACAACTCTCAAACAATTTCTTATCTTGGACCAAAAGAAACAGTAACTATGAGCACAGAATGGCTACTCGATGATGAATATTGGGCAGGAAATAATCCACTCACTATAACAGTAGACAACTATAACAATCTTGATGAATGGGATGAGTATAACAATAGTTATGAAACAACAATGTATATTGATACATTAGATAACATTCAAGATTATTCAGGAGATTGGTCACCTGGTCCCGTATTAACAGACCTAAAAATTCTCAACACAGAGTTTTATAAAATAGATTCCGAGACAAATGCTTACGAAATATGTGAATTCAACGAATACCGTGGCAGCTATAATTGCGACATCCAACCCGGAGATTCAGTTTTCATAAGAACAATGATCTCAAATGGTGGCAACGATTATATGGAGGAAGAAGCAACAATTGAGTTTTCATATAACGGAAACAGTAACTACAACTATATAACAGGCCTAGCCCCTGATGATTATCAATATGTAGAATCAACTTTCTATCTTGATCCAAACGACCCAAATGTTAACAGCTATGATTATCAATCAATCGAAATCAAAGCCGATTCAAACAATGTACTCTATGAATTCGATGAAACCGATAACTCCAAAACCATAGTATTCGAAATAAACAGACAGCAAAAACCCGATCTCACAATCTCAAATCTAAAGGTTGGATCAAAAAATTTCAGCAGCAACGATCTATACACCTACGAAATCGAAATCACCAATCTCGGCAATCAAGATGTAACTCAACCATTCTCAGTCAGTGTTTATGATGGAGAGAGCACAGTTAACCAAGGAGTTTATGGAGGAATTGCAGCAGGAGAATCAAAAACCGTAACACTTTCAAGATACTTACAGCCCGGAAATCAAGTATCAACAACGGTAGCAATAGACATCTTCAATGAAATTCAAGAAATAAACGAAAACAACTATGCATCTGAAAGCAACAACTACAAAAACTTCGAATTTATCTTTAATGATTAAGACCAAACAAAAGATAAATCTACCAAAAACCCCATTGTATACAAATGCAATGGGGTTTTTAAAATATCATCACCTATTTAACTGAAGCAGGGCTGTAGCCCTACTCCAACCGAGTGGGGAGAGAAGCAACACACAAAAGCCGGAGGGATTTTTGCAACGTAGCAGAAAAACAACTTCAACCCGCAAACAAACCCAAAAACAGCAATTCTACAAATAAACTCTTTGATTGTAGATGCCGACAAAGCCATTGTTACCAAAAATTAGGGGCCCCCGAAAAATGCGAGCGGAAACCTTCAGAACGCTGTGAGCGTAGCGAACAGGATTCTGAAGAGTTGAGCAGTATTTTTTGGGGAGAGGAGCGACACTCGGAAGCTGAAGAAGCATCCTTCGGATGATTCGAAAGCTGCAGAGTGGTTAAGTGACGACGGGGAAAGGAGGAACAATCGTAAATCTAAAAAATCCCTCCGGAATTCTGAAGAAATATTCAAACTCTTTGCATTAAAAAACCTCACAGCCATTTCCAAGCAAAAAAACGGGGTCCCCGCAAAATGAGAAGAGAGCGCAGCGAACGTATTTTGTGGGGAAAGGAGGAACGACACGTAACCCGAAGAAACCATCGATAGATGGTTACGAAGGGTGGAGTGTCGTTCCGACGTGGTGTCCCCGGCGCGATTCGAACGCACGACCTCAGCCTCCGCAGGGCTGCGCTCTATCCAGCTGAGCTACGGGGACAAAGCTGTGTAAAAAAAAGCAGAGCAATTCTACATTACGAAGCACTTATTGTAAACAATTCAGCCTTCTCTCCATCATCATCAATCTCCCCCCATTTTTCCTCAACATTATCAACCTCAGCCCCATCCGGCCCATTCCTGCACCACTCCACAAAATCCCGCAAAACCCCCTCATCACCCTGAGCCAAAACACTCACACTCCCATCAGTATTATTCATCACCCAGCCCCTTAATCCCAAAGAAACCGCCTTAGCCCTCGTCTCCGCACGAAAAAACACACCTTGCACAACACCCGTTATTTTAAGCTCCACTTGCCGCATTATTCCTCAATAGTAATACTCTCAATAACCACATCCTTAGCAGGCGCATCAAACATCCCAATCTCAACACCGGCAATTTTATCCACAACATCAAGCCCATCAACAGTCATCCCAAACACAGTATGCACACCATCTAAATGAGGAGTCCCTTCTTCAGCTTGCACAATAAAAAATTGGCTACCGGCAGTATTTGGCGCCGCAGTTTTCGCCATCGAAAGCGCACCCTTCACATGCTTAAGTTCAGGATTAACCTCATCGTCTAATGTAGTTCCGGGCCCTTTATAACTATAACCACCGGTCCCATCTCCCTTCTCAAAATCCCCACCTTGTATCATAAAACCTTCAATAATCCGATGAAAAATAGTCTCATCATATTTGCCTTCCTTAGCCAAAGTCACAAAATTCTTCACAGTTTCAGGAGCTTTATCAGCATAAAGCACAACCGCAATCGTGCCATAATTAGTCTTAATCTTAGCAACAGGATTACCTGAATTATTAGATCCCATAGAGCACGCAGTTAGAAAAATAAGTGATATTAAGCAGATCGCAAATAGTATTTTTTTCATTAAATTATTATTAAGAAGAATTAATCGCCCCAATTTTACATAAAAAAATCACTTTTCAAACAAGAAACAAATAATAAACTTGCATAATTACAATTATTATTGTATAATTTAAAGATTTGTTAATTATATATATCAAATTATTTATTAATCTAAAAAAAATGTCAAAAGAAACCTACAGACCAAGACCAAAAAAGCCCGAATACACAATGGAAGAAATTAATAGAAAAGACGATTATAGTAAAGGACGAAGAGAAGTCATAGAAAATGCGGCAAAAGAAAGAAAAGAAAGAAGTCAACTTGCAAAAGCCGATACATCCCCCGTATTTGACGGAAAAACCGGATTTTTCATGGACTTTGGCAAAAAAGGACCAAGTATTCCATACAAAATCGCCGTAATAAAAATTGAAAAAATCGCAAAAGAACACGGGTTTTATCCGGGAAAACCCGAATCAGAAGACATGTTCTACAAATGTAAGGACGGCAAATTTCATATCAATGCTAAAGAACTACACAGAGTTCTAACAAAAATGGCACAAAATTACGACAAATACTCCGAAAGCCAACCCGAAAAAAAACATACAATCAAACAAATCAATCAACAACTTATAAAACTAGAAAAAGAATTCGGGTTTTTAAGTGCCTGGGGATACCCAATCTACGAGAAGTCAATGAAAAAATACATCGTTCCTGAAAAAAGAAAATTTGATATGAACGAAGAAAAAAGAACTTTCGGATGGTACAAAAGACATGCCAGATTAAACAAATTCAAAAACGACACAGAAGAAGCTAATCACGATGAAGGTATACTGCACATGCGCAGAAATTGTCTATCCGAAGCAAGAAAAAAGTATCCAAATTTAAGAATAGAAGGAGCTAAAATCTTCACCCCTATAAACAGAGTCTATTATAATGCACACATTAGAGATTTCTATAGAAATAACCAAAATGGCCCGATCTACCTAATCAGAGCAAGACACGCCAAAAGAGGAACCCAAGTAGCAAAAAAATACGCAATCAAACTAACCCGGGCAACCTCAGGCCCTAACAAGGGAGAATTTGTCAACAAAAATGGCTACAGAAGCAGATTTTTCAGAAATGATGTATTAGCCAAAAACATCGGATAATCTCTTCATCTAGAATGATGAAACAATAAAAAAAACCACCGAATACAAAACCGGTGGTTTTTTTAAACAATCTACAAATATTAAAGCCGGCAACCTCTAATCTCAATCAACAAAACCCAATCCGCTACAAAGACTGCAAAAAGTCTTCCACCCCCAAAGCCCCACTCTCATCATAGGTATTAATCAATTCACTCCCTATAACCGCAACATTCGCCACTTTCAGCACATCTTGAACCTGCTTTTTCCCCGAAATCCCAAACCCCACAGCAATCGGCAAATCAATATATTTTCGCACCCGCCTCAAATACTTCTTAATCTCAGGACTAAGCGATTTTTTCGCCCCCGTCGTCCCCGTATGCGACACACAATAAACAACCCCCCTCGCCACCTTAGCAATCATCTTCAGCCTCCGCTCAGGCGTAATCGGCGAAATCACCTGAATCGCCATCAGCCCATATTTCTCACAAATCCGCAAATAATGCTCATGCCCCTCTTCATCAATCGGAATATCCGGAATAATCACCCCCCAGCAACCGCTATCTTTAGCCTTTTTACAAAATTTCTCCAACCCATAATTAAAAGCAATATTAAAATAAGTCATAAAAAGTATTTTTGAGGAGTCAGCCGACGCCGATCCCTTAAACAAAAGCTTACATCGAGACGCAAACTTCAATTTTTTCGAATTATTAGCAATATTATCCGCATATTTACTAAGTCTCTTCATCATCAAAAAACAATCCTCAACCTTAATCCCATTCTCCAAAGCCACCTGATTCGCCCTAAGAATAGTCTTCCCATCAGCCACCGGATCCGAAAAAGGAATTTGAACCTCCAAAAACCGCACCTCATTATCAAGCATAATTTGAGCAATCCGCTCACTCTCTTTAAGCGACGGATAACCGGCTACAATATGTGTCATTAAATTTTTCGTCATTCACTTAATAGATTATATTAACAAACATTCCCAAGCTTCCCCCTAAACCCATCCCCCGCACATTCATTCCGCAAATACTCCTTAAACCCCTTATCCTTAAACGCCTTCGTCACAATAAACAAATCTTTATCACCCCGCCCGGATAAATTAACAACAACAATTTTATTTTTCCCAAGCTTAGGCGCAAGTTTAATAACCTCGGTAATCGCATGACTACTCTCCATCGCAGCCAAAATCCCCTCATGCTTCGCCAAAAGCTTATAAGACTCAAGCACCTCCTCATCTTTAGCATACGTAAATTTAACCCGCTTTTGTTC